>JAFDJI010000431.1 GCA_019307545.1 Deltaproteobacteria bacterium
AGCGTGTCGTGGACGACCTCCCGGAGCGGATGCGGCAGACCATCGAACGAGCGCTCGAGGTGGATCCGGAGCGCCGATTCGCCGATTGCCGCGAGATGCTGGCCTGTTGGAGGGGGCGGCTGGACGGTGCATCCGACTGGTCGGCCGACCCCGCGACCGACTCCATCCAGCCGGAGGAGCCCCCGGTCGAGCGTCAGATTGGATCGCGGGTGCGCTTCGGTGCCGCACTGGTCCTGGGGGTCGTTGTCGGGGTCTTCCTTGTAGCCGCCCTCCTGGATTTCGTGCTGCCCGACGAGGCCGAGGTTGCGGAGCCCCTCGTCACCGGAGTCGTTCCGCCGGACGTACCCCTGGTCGCGACCGAGCGCCGGGTCACCGCCCGGGCGCCGGAAGACGCGGTCCACGGGATGGACCTCTCCCCGGACGGGGAGTCCCTCGTCCTGAGCGACGAACGGGGTATCTGGCTCCGACCCGCCGGCCGCGGGGAGCCGGAGCTGTTGATCGAGGGCGCCTTCCACCATCCGCAGTTCTTCCCGGACGGGCAGCGCCTGCTCGCCCAGGGCAAGATCGGGGATCGCAAGGGGTCGTGGGTGGTGCATCGAGATGGGACGTCCGAGCTGCTCCTGGAGCGGGGGGGCATGCACGCCAGCCTGTCGCCGGACGGCGAGCACCTGGCCCTGGTGGACGAGGAGGGCCTGTGGGTGCTCCCGATCGACGGGAGCCCGGGGAACCGGATCCGTTCGCTCGGCGACTGGGACACCGTCTTGGCCATCGCCTGGTCACCCTCGGGTACCCATGTCGCCGCCGCATTCGAATCGGTGTCTCTCCCGGACGCCTGGGTGGAAATCATCGCCGCGGACGGGTCGTCCACCCGGCGGGTACTGGAGTCCTTCGAGCTTGCCCACTTCCGGGGTGCCACGCTCACCTGGGTACCGCCCGACCGCCTCCTGTTCGGGTTCGTCCACGAGCGCGCCCAGCCGTACGTGGTGGCACTGCGCGCAGTGGAAGACGCGACCTTCGCCCCGGTATCCGACTTCGAGCAGGCGCCGACGGTGCACCGCTGGACCGGGATCCTCCCCACCTGCATGCAGGCCTCTGCCGACGGCAGCCGCATCGCCTACATCGGGGTGGAGGTGGAGAAGGACACCTGGCTCCTCCCGTTGGACGGCTCCGAACCGGCAAGAGTGCTGACCCGCGAGGCCTGGAACGAGACCCCGACCGGATGGACCGCGTCTGGCGACGTGCTCCTGGTTTCGGACCGTTCCCACCCCTGCCGGACCGGCAAGATCGACGCGAGTGGGGATCTGTACGCGCAGCCCCTGGACGGCTCGCCGCCGACCCTCCTCGCGCGGGGACCGGTGTTGGAGTTCGGCGCGGACGTCGTGGGCGACGACCTGGTGTTCACCCGCATCATCCTCGACGAGGAGGGCGAGGCGGTGGCCCGAGCGGTGATCCGGCAGGTTCCCGGCGAACCGGAGCAGGAGCTGGCGCGGTTCGAAGCCCCCGCCAACATCGGCTTCCTCTTCGAGGCGCGCTGCGCCGATGCGGCCACCGCGAAGTGTGCGGTGAGCGAGCCGGTGGGCACAGGGGCCCGATTCTCGTTGCTCGACCTGCGCACCGGCGAGCGCACCGAGCCCCTGTTCTTCTCGCATTTCATCTGGCGTGGTTGGGACCTCTCTCCGGACGGCCGGACGCTCGCCATCGCCAGGGCCCATCCGTATCGGATCGTGTTCCACGACCTTGTCGACGGGACCGAAACCGAGCGGCTGCTCGACGCCGGTAAGCACTCCTACCTGGCCTGGGCACCCACTGGTGACAAGGTGTACCTGACCGGTGCGACGTGGGGGGAAGAGGGGTCCAAGCACAGTCTGGTCGCCATGGACCTGGAGGGGAACCAGGAGATCCTCTGGACCTCCGAGACCACGCTCCTGTTCGCGCCGACTCCCTCCCCAGACGGTCGGTACCTGGCCTTCGGCGGGACCTCCTACGACGACGACGTGTGGCTGCTCGACGGCCTGTAGAGGCGCCCCCGCAGCAGCGCCCGATCCCGTCCATTGGAACCATCGGGGCGTTTCACAGAGGTTCCACACAGGAGTCAGCGAGGTTTCGCCCGGCCGGGCTCCAGCAGTCTCTCGATCTCGTCCGCGATGCGCTCCACCGCGCCCTCGCCGCGGAGCCGGGCCACGATCGGGGCCAGGTGGCGACACTGCGCCTCTCCGTGCAACCCCGTGAGTCGGGCCATGTCGGCGGCGATGGCCTCCGGATCGAGCCGCTGCAGGTGCTCGGGCACCACCGCTCGCCCTGCGAGCACGTTCGGAAGGGCCAGGTGGCGTACGCCTCGCACCAGCATCCGCCCGATGGCCCAGGTGAGGGGGTGGACCCGGTAGGCCACCACCATGGGGGTGCGGTGTGCCGCAAGCTCGATGGTCACGGTCCCGGAGGCGGCGAGGAACACGTCCGCAGCAGCGGTGGCGGCACCGATGTCATCATGAAAGGTCGCCTCCAGCCCGCCCAGGGCGCGACGATCGATGGTGGGTGCGACGAGTACCGAGAAGGTGCACGCCGGGAAGCGGCGGCGCAGGCAGGCGGCCACCTCGAGGAACACGGGCCACAGGGCCTCGATCTCTGAAGAGCGAGAGCCCGGCGCCAGTCCGAACACCGGCGGCCCGGCGCGCTTCGGAGAGGTGGTTTCTGGGGAGATCGCACCGGGGTGTCCCACGAACACCGCGCGGAGGCCGGTCCCCTCGTACAGCGGTGGCTCCATGGGGAGGAGGCAGAGCACTGCATCCGCGGCGGACGCCACCCTTCTCGCACGGCCGGGTCGCCATGCCCACAGCTGTGGGCTCACAAGGTGCACCACCGGGATGCCGCGTCGCCGCGCGCGCCGACCCACATGAAGCAGGAGCCCCGGGCTGTCCACGGTGAGGACCAGGTCGGGCTGCCAGCTGTCCATCGCATCGGCGAGCCGATTCAAGACGGCTGGAGCGCGGCGCACCGCACGCAGGGCTTCTACCACGCCCACGGCGGTGATCGACTCGGCGCGGGCCATCGCATCCACTCCCGCCAACCGCATCTTCGAGCCGGCAAGGCCACGGACCGCCAGGGGCCGCCGTGCCTCGAGCGCCACGACCACTTGTGCGGCCAGGCGATCACCGCTCGCCTCCCCTGCACACGCAAGAAGACGCGTCTCCACGTCCGTTCCACGCCGCGGTTTCATCGCCCGACGTATACATGGCGGTGAAGAAAACGGCTACGCGCACGTCGGAACGGAGGGCCGGGAGGAGGCACGACATGTCAGGACTCACCTTGCGCGCCGCGCTCGCGGTGCTCTTCGCGCTGTCGGTCACCGGCTGCCACGCGAAGTTCAAGAAGGCTGCGCCCGGGATCGACCAGGTGCGCACCCAGACCTACGCCATGACCCCGCCACACGTGTTCCTGGGGAAGATGGTCGACGACGGACCGGTGGGGATCATCGTGAACGTCGCGCAGGGGGTGAACGAGGTCGCCATCCGGCGCCGCATCCAGGATGCGGTGGACCGCGAGGACGTCGCCACCGCGCTCCACAAGGGGGTTGCCGAGGGGCTGGGGGACGGCCCCCCCTTCTCCTGGACCGCCGGACGTGAGGCGGACGCCACGGTGCAACTCGAGGTGGCCAACTGGGGGTTGGAGGCCTACACGCTCGGCGCCCAGGGCAGGTTCACCTACGACGTGCGGGTTCGGGTGTACACGGCCAGCGGGAAGCGGGTGTACTCCGCCCGCACCAACTGCGACAGCATGGCCGGCGATCCCCACGAGCTCTCCCAGGCCCTGGGCTTGGTGAGCAACGTGGACCAGATCATGGAAATGGAGGACCACGAGATCCAGGCGGCCTTCGAGGAAGTCGCGCGGTGGTGTGGCATGGAGATCGCCATGAAGATGCGCCAGCACGGCGGCTAGCCTGGAATAGGCGTTTCCTGGCCCCATTCGCCCGAAGGCTGCGTCTGCCAAAGCCGGCAGGGACACCTGGTCACTCATGCCCTGCGCCTCGGGTTTCATGGTGTTCTCTGTGCCTCGATGCCCCCTCAGGGAGGATCCGCGCTCAACGTCGTCTTGCTCCGCCGCCCATCGAGGAACTCGAACTCCACCCGCTCGCCGTGGATCCATACGGCCATCAGACCGTCGTGGACGAGGCCGTGGTGTGCGGAGCAAAGGCTGATCAGCGTTTCCTCGCGGTGGTCGCCGCCGCGGGAGAGTTCGTGGGTGTGGTGCACATCGAGCCACAGCCGGTTCGTGCATCCCGGGACCTTGCAGCGGT
>JAFDJI010000432.1 GCA_019307545.1 Deltaproteobacteria bacterium
CGACGGCCAACTCCCGGTCGCTCGATGCCCACAGCGGTGCCCCCATCACATGTTCGTCGGTGATCTCCACCACCGGGTGGAAGCGGCCCGCGAGATCGCCGCGGAGCACCCAGGTGGTCCTCTCGTCGGTGCGTCCGCGCAGCAACAGGTCGTCGGCGCCATCTCCATCGAGGTCGCCGACGGCGGCTTCGCGATGTGCATCGGAGAGCGTCGCGGGGCCGAGGCCGTAGGCTCCGCCGAACGAGAAGGCATCGGTGAAGCCGCCGCCGGCCTCTCCGAACAGTACGTAGCTGGCGTCCGTAGGGTCGCGCTCGCGGAGGACCAGATCGGTGCGGCCGTCCCCGTTGAAGTCACCGAGGTGGGCGGTACGGAACAGCGCCGACCACCGATCGGAGGTCATCTCCCACGCCTCGGTCGCGTCGATGCGGTTCGCGAAGCCGCCAGCACCGTCGGCGCGTAGGAGCCAGGTCGGCTCGTCGGCCTGCGCGGTGCGGAGGAGCACGTCGGTGTCGCCGTCGCCATCGAAGTCGCCGAGCAGCGGTTCGCGCAGCGAGCGGGACCACCGTGCCGCGCTCATCCACCAGGCGTCGGTGACATCCTCGGCGGTGGCGAAGCCGCCGGTGCCGTTAGCGCGCAGGAGCCAGGTGTTGCGGGTGAAGCCGCGACCTATGAGGAGCAGGTCGTCGTCGTCATCTCCGTCGAAGTCGCCCACGACTGCGTCCCGGCGGGCGTCGGCCCACCTGATGGCGGTCATGCCCCAGGCCTCGGTGACGTCCTGAACCTGGGCGAAGCCGCCCGCGCCGTCGGCGCGGAGCAGGTAGGTGACGTCGCTGGTGGTGCGTCCGCGGAGGAGCACGTCGGTGTCGCCGTCGCCGTCGAAGTCGCCGAGGTCCGCGACCCGGTACGCGTCGGACCAGTGGGTCTCGGTGGTGCCGGCGGTCGCGCTCACCGTGCTCTCGGGGGCGAAGCCTCCGGTGGCCAGGCCGCGCAGGAGGTAGGTCGCGTGCCCGTCGCTCCGGGTGCGCAGGAGGAGGTCGTCCCGGCCGTCGCCGTCGAGGTCGCCGCGGTGCATGGTCCGATACGCGTCCGACCACTTGGGCCCCGACATCCACGAGGCATCGGTGATGTTCGCCGAGCCGGTGGAGCGGACCACGCAGGCTGGATCGGGGTCGTAGGGGGGGCAGGGCTGGTAGGCGTGCACCCAGTCGATCTGGTGGGTCAGCGCCTGGAACGAGCCGAGGACGAAGCCCCCGGTGGGCACGATCGAGGTGTTCAAGATGTAGTAGAAGGGGATGTCCGGGATGTCGACCGGCGTGGGTCCGACCGAGTCGCCGGGTTCCACGCCGGGTGTGGTCGAAGACAGCACCGTGGTCTCGAGCATCTCGCCCTGCGCGACGCGGCCGATCTGCAGGTCGTCGACGAAGAAGCGGATCTCGTCGGCGTCCCACTCGACCGCGAACACGTGCCAGTCGGAGGCGAAGCGTGGGTCGCCGGGGTCGTGGTGGTTGCCCTTGCTGTGGTGGGTCCGGGTCACGCCGTCGTAGGTGCCGCCGTGGAACGAACCGTGGACGTCGGAGGGATAGTGGGCGACCGCCTCCATGATGTCGATCTCGCCCGCCTCCGGCCACCCGCCGTCCCTGGGCAGGAGCCAATGGGCGGGCCACGCACCCATGTCGTTGGGGATGACCGCCCGGACCTCGAAGCGGCCGTAGGTCTGCCCGAAACCGGTTGGCGCGTAGTCCGGGTTGCTGTGGATGGCCCCCGAGCGGATCGGGCAGTCCTTGGTGGTGTACCAGCTCTCGTCCTCGGTGCCGCCGTTGCCACAGTCGTAGCCGCCAGGCGGTGCGGCGACCGGGGCGGCGTCGAGCCAGAGGCTGCCCGAGTCCACCGACACCAGCCGCGGGTCGAGGTTGTTGATCCCGGTCCCGAGCGGCTTGCCCCAGTCCATCCAGTTGTAGATGTCGTAGACCGCCCAGGTGCACTTGTTCAGCCCGGCGAGGGCCGTGTGCGTCGCGGGGTCGCAAGGCGTCGTGCTCCAGTAGCGGTCCATGCACACGGGCGGAGTCGAGGCAGCGTCGTAGCAGGGGTCTCCCCCGGGAGGCGGGCCGTCGAACTCGTCGGCGAGAGTGATCCGCCACCGACGGGCTTCGAGGCGTTCGGGGAGGGGATCGGTGTCGGAGTCGGTATCGGAGTCGGTATCGGAGTCGGAGTCGGAGTCGGAGTCGGAGTCGGAGTCGGAGTCGGTGTCGGTGTCGGTGTCGGCCTGGGTATCCAGGCCGGAGTCGTCCGGCGGTGCGGAATCGGTCTCCCCGGGATCGCCATGACAGGCGAACAGGGCGAGCATGAGGAGGGATCGGTTCACGGGCGGCACCTCTCGGTAGCGACGTGATCTACTCCGCGAGAAGTAGCTCCAGCCCAATACGCGCGATTGGGTGGTACCGATCGCGGTATGCGTCGTACAGCTCCTGCGCCATCGGTCGCGTGCTCTCGCCCCGGTGCAGCGCCGCATACAGCGGCTTGAGGAACTTCATCCGGCCCACCGAGCCCAGGAACGCCCGAATGCGCTCGTAGGCCGGCTCGTAGGCGGAGGTGGCCGCCATCACGAGCCACTCGCCCAGGATCTCCGCATTGCCGCTTTGGTTCAGGCCGAAGTGCTCGTCGAGCCATGCACAACCGTCTCCTCCCAGATCACGCGGCAGGCGTTGGAGGAAGACGAGCCACTCGGCCGTGGACCAGTCGCTCGCGACGCTCGGGTCGGGGCGCTCCCCCTGTTTCCACCCATCGGCGAGCCGCCACAGCGCCTCGAGCCGGTTCGAGACGAAGACCGGAGCATTGTCGGGCACCCCCGAACCGCGCAGCCACGCCTCGGCCCCGACCCGCCCGAGGAGGCCGGGAAAGCTGTCCTCGACGAACGCCTCGAACTCGGCGGTGGTGATGGAGGTGAAACGGAACTGATCGATGTAGTCGACCAGGAAGGCGTCCCACGCCTCCCGACCCACTGTCCGTTCCAACAGCGTCAGGAACAGGAAGCCCTTTTCGTAGGGCACCAGGGAGTAGACCTCGTCGGGATCGATGCCGGCGAGGTCGTTCTCGAGGCGGGTGTAGGGCGAGTCCTCGCCGAACTCGGCCATGTCTACTTCGAGCCCGTGCCGCCCGATGGCGGCGGCGAGCGCGATCGCCTCCCGCCCCTGCAGGCGTTCGAGGATGCGCCGCTCCGCCCACACCGTGAAGCCCTCGTTGAGCCAGAAGTCGTTCATGGTGGCGTTGGTGACGAGGTTTCCGGTCCACGAGTGGGCCAGCTCGTGGGCCAGGACCCGCACCAGGGAGCGATCCCCGGCGATCAAGGTGGGGGTGAGGAAGGTGAGGCGCGGGTTCTCCATGCCGCCGTAGGGGAAGGCGGGGGGCATGACGAGGAAGTCGAAGCGCTCCCACAGATAGGTGCCGAACAGCCCCTCGGCCTCGCGGAGCATGTCGTCCACCTCGGCGAACTCCCAGGCCGCCGCCTCCAGGGTCGCGGGTTCGGCATAGACGCGCGAGCGGGGGCCGAGATCACGGGACGCCAGGTCACCCACCGCCAGGGCGAGCAGGTAGGACGGGATGGGCTGGGGCATGGAAAACGCGAAGGTGTTGGTGCCAGGGCGGGGACCGGGGCGCGCCTTGCCGGGCGCCGCGGACATGACCGCGGTCAGCGGTTCGGGCACCGTGATCTCGGCGGTGTAGGTGATCCGGGCGCGGGAGGTGTCCTGGCACGGGACCATCGACCGGGCATGGATGGGCTGGCACTGCGAGAAGAGGAAGGGGTGTTGGCCGCCGGCCGTGTTGGCGGGCTCGAGCCACTGGAGCGCGGAGGCGTCCGGTGAGGTGGTGTAGCGAACGACCAGCGCCTGCAGGCCGGCTGGCCGCATCACGGTGAGGCGGGTGCCCATGTAGCCGCCGGGCTCGCCCAGCGAGGTCTCCAGTGGGGTGCCGCTCCGGTCGGTGACCGCGTGGATGTCGAGGTCGCGGGTATCGAGGTCCAAAGGGCCCTCGCCTGGGATCTCGAAGTGCAGCACCGCCTCGCCGTGGAGCACCCGGCGATCGAAATCCACCTCCAGGCGGACGTCGAGGTGCTTCACCCGGCCCTGTTCGAGGTCGGCATGGGAGTGGGGGTCGAGTGTCGGCATGGGTCCTCCGGCGGCCTACGTGTTCTCGCTCTCGTCTTCCACCTCTTCGGTGGGCTCGCGCATGGCCTCGAGGCGCGGGACCACGGTGTAGTTGAACACCAACAGCGCGGCGGCGGTGAGGAACCCGAGAAGTAGTAGCCCATGAACAGGGCCACCTTGTCCTTGGGGGCGATGCGGGCCACGTACTCCTGGCTCTTGGGCGACGCGATCATCTCGCCAAAGGCGAAGACCACGATCGCGAGGACCGTGAGCATGCCGGTGACCGCGATGGAGCCCAGGGCGATGCCGGTGCCGGCCACGAGGGTGCCGACGACCAGCACCGGGAAGGGCTTCCAGCGCTGGATGACCGCGCTCACCATGATCTGGAAGATCACGATGGCGCCGGCGTCGAGGTTGATGAGGTACTCGGGGTTGATCTGGCGGTACTCGTCGGCCCACCGTTTCGCGGTTTCCAGCGCCCCGACCTCGGGGGCAGCCATGGTCGAGAGCCGGCTCAGCTCCGCGGCGATCACCTCCTCGGGTACTCGGACCTTGAGGTGGACCAGGTCGAAGAACAGCTCGCGTGAGGTCTCGCCCACCGAGATGGCGCCGTGCGCCGCGGTCTGCTCGGTGAGCCAGGTGGCGACGCTGTCGACGTTCACCGAGGCGATGAAGCCCACGAAGCCCTCGCCGAAGATCCCCATCGTGTCCACCAGCCCGCCCGTCTCCACGAAGTCGCGGATGTACTCCGGCATGGTGATGAAGATCTGGTTGAAGCTCGCCCAGAAGCCCGAGAGGATGACCAGGTAGAGCACAAAGGGCCAGTTGCCGATGCGCGCCTTCTGAAAGAACCAGGGGGTGTCCTCTTTCTCCTGGGTGATGAGGGCGTTCCAGACCATGTTGACCAGGATCCAGCCCACCCCGACGCCGAGCGCCCACCACCAGCTGATCCACTCGCCGCCGGCCACCATGACCACCAAGAGGACTGGCACCACCAACAGGGCGAAGCGCCCGTTGCCGAGCACGTCCTGGGCGTCGGTGAGCACCCGGAGGAAGCTGCGCTTCTCGTCGGATTCGGCCTCGGTGGTGGGCTCCTTGTAGAGCAACAGCGTGGGCAGGAAGTTGACCGCGATCCACACCGAGGACATCACGAACACGAGGTCCCAGGAGATGGCGCGGACGTAGCCGGCGAAGATCGGGCCCGCGAAGCCGCCGACGTTGACGATCGTGTAGAAGATCCCGAAGCCCAGGCCCCGGTTGGAGTCGTCGGTGGTACGCCCCACCGTGCCCACCACCACCGGCTTGAAGGTGGCCGCGCCCATGGCCACGAGCAGGAAGAAGAAGAAGAAGATCGGGAAGGTGCCGATCCCGGTCAGGTCGCTGAAGAAGGCGGACTTCCCGAGGAGGAAGTAGGCGGGCGTGAGGATCGAGAAGGCGACCAGGAAGGTGCGCCGGTACCCGTAGCGATCGGCCAGCGCACCGGTGATGACCGGGAACAGGTAGAGCAGGAAGGGGATGATCCCCTGCAGGATCCCGCGTTGGACGCTGGAAAATCCCAGCCCACCCTCGGAGATGGGGCTGGTGAGGTACAGCGAGGACACGGCGAAGAAGCCGTACCAGGCCATTCGCTCGAAGATCTCCATGATGTTCGCGACGTAGAAGGTCTTCGGGAACTTCGAGCGCTTCGGCGCGGCCTGGGCCTGGTCTGGAGCCTCGGTCATGGCGGGACCTCCTGGGAAGACGCGGCCCTTTCTGTTGGGGCCTCGGGCTGGGCGAATAGGCCACATAGTGCGCCAGGGGAGCGCAGAGAAGGGTGGTAGGATGGCGCCTCCGAAAAAAAGAGGCATCCCCTGGGGGTCAAATGTCAGTCCTGATCAAGAACGGCCGCGTCGTCACCGCGACCGACGACTACTACGCCGACGTGTTCGTGGAGGGCGAGAAGATCACCCTCATCGGCCAGGATCTGAAGGTCGCCGCGGACACGGTGATCGACGCCACCGGCCGCCTGGTGATTCCGGGCGGCATCGACGTCCACACCCACCTGGACATGCCCTTCGGTGGGAGCTTCACCGCGGACGACTTCGACAGTGGCACCAAGGCGGCCGCCTTCGGCGGGACGACGACGCTCATCGACTTCGCGATCCAGACGCAGGGGAAGAGCACCCTGGAGGGGTTGGACGCGTGGCATGCCCGCGCCGAGGGGAAGGCGACGATCGACTACGGCTTCCACATGATCGTCACCGACATGCCCGAGGAGCGGCTCCCGGAGATCGATCGGCTGGTGGAGGAGGGGATCACCTCCTTCAAGATGTTCATGGCCTACCCCGGGGTGCTGTACACCGACGACGCCACCCACTTCCGCACCTATCGCCGCGCTGGAGAGGTTGGCGCCCGCATCCAGCTCCATGCCGAGAACGGCATCGTGATCGACGAGTTCATCAAGGACGCGGTCGCTCGAGGAGATGTGAGTCCTGGCTGGCACCCTCGCACCCGGCCGGCGCGGCTCGCAGGCGAGGCGGTGTACCGCGCCTCGGCCATCGCCGAGGTGGCGAAGGTGCCCCTGTACATCGTTCACCTGGACTGCGTGGAGTCCCTGGTCGAGGTGAAGCGGGCGAAGGAACGCGGCGTCGACATCGTGGCCGAGACCTGTCCGCAGTACCTGTTCCTGGACGACTCCTACAACGATCTCGAGGGCTTCGAGGGCGCCAAGTACGTGATGAGCCCACCCCTGCGCCCGAAGGCCGGCCAGGAGGTGCTGTGGACAGCCCTGGCCCGGGGGGACCTGTCCCTGGTCGCCACCGATCATGCGCCCTTCAACTACAAGGGCCAGAAGGAGCTTGGGCTCGAGGTGTTCACCAAGATCCCGAACGGCGCTCCGGGCGTGGAGAACCGGGTGAGCCTGATGTACCAGGGGGGCGTCGTCGAGGGCCGGTTCGACGTGAATCGCTTCGTGGAGGTGACCAGCACCGCGCCGGCGAAGGTCTTCGGCATGTTCCCCAAGAAGGGCACCATCGCCATCGGCAGCGACGCCGACATCGTGGTCTTCAACCCCGAGCGCAGGGAGACCATCAGCGTCGACAACCCGTTCACCCACCACATGAACGTGGACTACAGCGCGTATGAGGGCTTCGAGGTCCAGGGCTGGAGCGAGGTGGTGCTGTCCCGCGGCCGGGTGATCTGCGACAACGGGAAGCTGGTCACCGAGGGCGGCGGCCAGTTCATCAAGCGCGCGCAGGTGAACCAGCTTCTGCGGTAGCAACCCATCGATGGAGGGATCCATGGAGCAGGTGGTGGTCGTCTTCGCAGCACCGGTGCCGGTGGGCAACCGCGTGGAAGTGATCTGGTACCAGAAGGTCGAGGCGGGCCTGGTGCCATCCCAGGTGCGCACAGACAGCCGGCCCGCACAACCCGTGATCCGCGACCTGGACACAGGCGTGATCTACGAGACCGACTGGGCGATCGGTCATGGCGGGCGCGGCCGTCCGGACACCCCCCACGACGTGGCCGACGAGCCGCTCGCCGACTTCCGGGTGGAGCGGCGGATCACCGGAGTGGTGCGGCGATGCCGCGTCGTGACGCTGCGGGCGCTCCCCAGCTACGACGTGCAGACCCACCTCGACATCGAGACGTGAGCCATTGCGAACAGGTGTCTACGGGTTCTACTCGATTTGCTCCTCTGCCGTGACCTCGTCCTCCGCCGCGGC
>JAFDJI010000055.1 GCA_019307545.1 Deltaproteobacteria bacterium
CCGCTTCATGAAGAACTCGTCGTGGAGCATCCCAACGATTCCGGCGAACTTGATTCGCTCCAAGAGCGGCAGCCCCGGATCCTCCACCTGTGCCAGCACACGCCTCGCAAAGGCGAGCCAGCTCAGCTCGCGGTTGAAGAGCGCCTGCGGCGCATCGACGGGGATGGCGGACGGATCGTCGTGCGACATGAGAGTGAGATGCGCTCCATCGTCAGGGCGATGCGCCACGACCAGGCATGTCCAAGCCTAACAGACCTTTCAGGGGGCCACGACCAACAGGAGTCCGTTCTCACCTCCGAAGCCGTCTGCCCGGCGCCGGGCAGCCTCGGGGGGTGTCTGGGGTTGTCCGTCCACGAGGTAGACGTATTCATACTCGCCCGGGTCGAGGTCCAACTCGATGACCCAGGTTCCCCCGGACTCCCGTGCCATGGGCGTGGCCTGCCAGTCACCGAACGACCCGGCGACCGCGACCGTGGAAGCCCGCGGTGCGTCCAGGACGAGGCGCACCCCGGAAGCAGCGCGGTACGTGCGTTCCGGTGGGATCCGGGGGGGCGGGCGAGGGTGCAGGGCGACCCCCACGAGCGCTCGCGCTCGCGCATAGGGGACCGTGCCCCAGCCCAACTCCCCGTCGACCTCTGCCTGCAGGCTCAGGAAGTCGGAAACGGGAACCGAGAGTACGAGCCCCCCCCGGGTGACCAGGGTGCCCGCGGCGGGGAGCCCGGCGACCGGCTCCTCGGGGCCGGGCGCAGTGGCGAGGGAGGCACCCGCCTTCACCGCGACGTCCAGGGCCCCACCGCGGTAGGTCCCCAGGCGGCCATCGAGGTCCAGGGCGGCGACGGGGAGGTCTCGTCCGAAGAAGCCCCGGACCGCGGCCCGAAGCGTTCCGTGCACCCCGGAGCCGGCGAAACCCACGGTGCCCGATGCCAGCAGTCCGGCGGCGGAGACGCTCGCATCCCCCCGGAACAGGGGGCCGGCCTGCACCTCCAGCCATCCATCGGCTCCGACGCCGGCGACGAGCGTTAGCGCAGCGAGGCCCTCCCCCCAGGCGGGCTCCACGAGGACTCCCCCCTGGCCAGCGAGGGTCACTCCGGCGTGGGGTCGTCCGCGCCCCTCCAAGCGGACCACGGCCACGTGGGCATCGAGCCAACCCAGTTCCAAACCTGGCAGCATCTCCAGCCGTCCGCCGTAGGCTGCGGACAGAGACAGGGGTCCAGGACGCCATCGGACCCCGGCTCCCAGTCGGCCTTCCACGACGACTCCGCCGTCGCCGGCCCAGGTGTCCACCCCGGTCACCACGACCGCGGTGGCGGCACCATCTGGCGGGGTCGCACCCCCTTGGGACGCGGCGAGGGCGGCCGTGGCGAGCCCGAGGATGTGCATGCTTCTCCGCGGTGCTCAGATCTCGACGATGGCGTTGCGGGAGCCGAAGCCGTCGTCCTGCCAGTTCGCAGCCACCTGGTCGGTCACCCACCGGTCGCCGTCGAGGACGAACATGTACTCGTGCCGGCCCGGGCTCAGGTAGACCGTGGTGGCGAACAGGCCCTCGGCGACCTGCTCCATCGGTGCGGTCTTCGGGTCCCAGCCGTTCCAGGTGCCGGCCACTGCTGCGCTGCGGGCATCGGGACAGGCGCACACCAGACGCACTGGGATGACGGCGGAAGGTTCTGCCTGCGCGCCGATGTCCTGCACCGCCAGGACCAGCGGCGCATCGGTGTCTGGCTGGGGCAGGGCTCGGCCGACGACAGCGCCCACCAATAGGAGCGTCGCCGCCACCAGGGCGGTTCGCGCCGGGTGTCGGGGAGGTTGCGCGCTCCGCACCCAGGCTTTCTGGAGCAGGTCGTCCGGGGCCTCGTGGGTGAGGAGGTGCTCGCCGGGTCCGCTGGTGTCGTTGGGTTCCATCGCGTCAGGTCCTTCGTTCGTGCCCCGCCAGGTCGGCGAGGTCGGGGTACATCTTCTCGACGGTGTCCTTGAGCAGCGGGAGCCCGCGGCGCACCCGCTGCTTCATCGCGGGGATGCTGACCCCCGTGACCTCCGCCATCTCCGCGTAGGTCATGTCCTTCAGGTAGAAGAGCGACAAGGCCTCCCGGTGGATGACCGGAAGCTTCGTCAGCGCCGCCCGTACCTTCTGGTCCGCCTCGAGCGCCTCGCTGGCAGACTCGGGCGTCCGGTCGTCCGGCTGGTCGAACAGCAGCCGTCCCACACGTCGGAACCACACGGTGCGCAGTCGGCTGCGGCAGGTGTTGAGCGCAATCGTCATCAGCCACGGGCGCAGGGGTCGCCCCGGGTCGTACCGGCGTGCCGCGTCCATCGCGCGACACAGGGTCTCCTGGGCCGCGTCCTCCGCGTCCACCGGGTTGGACATCATGCGCAGGCAAACGGTGTAGAGGTCACCGAGCAGGGGCCGTACGAGCGCCCCGAAGGCTTCGGGGTCGCCCGCTCGAAAGGCGTGCTGCAGGGCGAGGGGCGCGTCCGCCGGGCGAACCGGCATCACACTCGGACGCGCCCTCTCCACCGCCTAGTTCCCGCCGGGCGGGTCATCGGCGCCCTGCCACGGCATGCCGCCGTCATCACCAGCGTGCGCGGGCCCACCTGCGTGCTCGGGGATCGAAGCCATGGGGGGCTCTCCCCGGGCCATGACCTGGTGCATGTGCCGCGCAGCAGCGTCCGGGGCCATGCCGGACTCCTGGAGGCGCCGCATGGCGGTGATCGTCTCCCGGTAGGAGGCTTCCGGTTCGCCGGAATGGGCCGCGGCGTGGACCAGGCGCAGCGCTTCCTTCTCCCCAGCCTCCAGCCCCAACAGGTCGCCGAAGCACCACATGGCGCGCACCCGGTGGGCTTCCCCGGCGGCCTCGGCCAAGCCCTCGTCGGTGGCGCCGGCCTGCCGGGCCATGGCGGCCGCGTGCAGCATCTCGCCGCGGTCCGGGCCCTGCGCCGCGTCCCCGAGGGCGCCCTCAGCCGCCCGCATCTGCTCGGTCAGCCGGCGCAACACCGGGGCTATCCGCTCCGGGGGAAGACCCTTGGCGAGGCCCTCCCGGGCCTTCTGCTGCAGCGGCGCCACCGGCAGTCCCACCTGCTCCGCGGCCCGCACCTGCTCTGCCACCTGGTCGGGGAGATCGGGCTCCACCGCCAGTGCCGAACCGGCGAACCACAGAGCAACGACCGATGCCATCCACGCGGTGCGTGTCATGAAACCTCCTGTTTCCGTTGCTAGTACGCACGAGGCACTGGTCGCGATACTCCGGCGGCGCGGGATCGGACCTGACAGGCGTCGGTCAGACCCCTTCGTCATCCGCAGGTTCGGGCTCGGCGTGTTCGGCCACCTCGGCGTCTTCGGCCACCTCGGCGTCTTCGGCCACCTCGACGTCTTCCACCCCCTCGACGCCGTCCTCCTCTGGCGCCAGGCCCTCCTTCATGCCGGCGACCACCTCCTCCACGGCGCCAACAACCACATCCGCCGCCCTTTCCAGGTGCTTGAGCGCGACCTCCACATGGGGCCCGAGATCCTCCCGAACCTGCTCCACGTGCGGCTCCAGGTCCTGCTTGAGCTTGTCGAGGTGGGGGGACAGATCGTCGGCGATCCCCTCCAGCCCCTCGGTGACTTCCTCCGCAAGGCCCTTGGCCTCCCTCGCGGCCTGTTTCGCAGTGCGCTTGAGCGCGTCGACCCACTCTGGCTTCTTTTCTTCAGTCATGGATAAGACCTATCTCCGATTGGGGAGGGTAGCCCCAGGAGGATCAACAGTACGCGTTCCTGCGGTACCCTCGACTCCCATGGAAGCGGAACGCCAGGCTACTCCCACGCTGCAGTTCGGCACCTTCAAGGGCGTGTTCACCCCGACCCTGCTCACCATCCTGGGCGTGATCATGTTCGTGCGCCTCCCCTGGGTGGTGGGCAACGCGGGGCTGCTCGAGGCCTGGTTCCTCATGGCCTTCGCGATGGCGATTACCGCGTGCACGGGGCTTTCGCTGTCCTCGATCGCCACCAACACCCGCGTTGGTCACGGCGGGCCCTACGCGATGATCTCCAAGTCCCTTGGCCTCGAGGTGGGGGGGAGCATCGGCATTCCGCTGTTCCTCACCCGGCCCCTCGGGGTGGCGATGTACGTGTTCGGCTTCCGCGAGGGCTGGATGTGGGTGTTCCCCACCCACTCCCCCCTGCTCGTCGACCTCGTGGTGTTCGGGCTCCTGGTCGGGATCGCCTACTGGAGCTCCGATCTGGCGTTTCGGGTGCAGTACGCGATCATGGCGATCATCGTCGCGTCCGTGGTGTCCATCTTCCTCACCCAGCACCCGATGGCCCCAAGCTCCGAGATCACCTGGTTTGGCGAGTACCAGGGTTTCCCAGAGCGAGGGTTTGGAGGGACCGACTTCTGGGCGGTGTTCGCGATCTTCTTCCCGGCGACGACGGGCATCCTCGCCGGCGCGAACATGTCCGGAGACCTGCGCGACCCCAGGCGCGCCATCCCGAATGGGACCCTCGCCGCGATTGCTCTGTCCACGGTGCTCTACTTCGTGCTCGCCTGGTGGGCGGCACGCCTGGGCACCACCGAGGACCTGGTCTCCAACTACACGATCTTCATCGACCGGGCCGGGTGGGGACCTGCGGTTCTCGCCGGTCTGCTGGGCGCGACCTTCTCCTCGGCGCTGGCAGGGATGGTGGGCGGACCGCGGATCCTCATGGCGATGGGGCAGCACGGCATCCTGCCCCGCGCCGAGTGGCTGGCGCGGACTTCATCCGACGGGGAGCCGCGCAACGCCACCCTGCTCACCGCGATCCTCACCTTCGGCTGCCTGATGGTGCGGGACCTCAACGCCATCGCGCCGCTGGTGACGATGTTCTTCCTGATCACCTACTTCGCGATCAACTTCGTGCTCCTCTTGGAGACCGGCCTCGGCCTGGTGAGCTTCCGCCCGACCCTGCGGGTGCCCATCGTGGTGCCGTTTGTCGGAGCCCTGGGATGCGTGTTCGCGATGTTCATCGTCAACCCGACCTTCGGGCTGATCGCGGTGGCCACCGTGGTGCTCATCTATGTGTGGATCCAGCGTCAGGGTGTGGAGAGTGACAACGGGAACGTGCGCAGCAGCGTGTTCTCGGCGATGGCAGAGTGGGCCGCGGCTCGGGTCGCGGAGTTGGACAGCGCCTCCGACGTCCGTGCGTGGAAGCCGAAACTGATGATCCCGGTAGAGGACCCGGCCGAGATCCGCGGTGAGTTCCGCTTCCTGGTGGATGCCTGTCGGCCCGAGGGCTCGGTGAAGCTCCTTGGATTGGCCACCCAGGAGACCGTCGAACAACTCGCGCCGCGCATCGAGCGGGTCGGCCGCGCGTTCCAGAGCGAGAACCTGTTCGCCACCTGGACCACCATCGACTCGACGGACTTTGCCCGCGGGGTGACCACCGGCCTCCAGGCACTTCAGAGTGCGTTCTTCCGCCCCAACCTGATGTGGCTCAACGTGCCGGACATCGCAGCGCGCGACGGGGAGTTCCAGGACATCATCACCATGGCGCGCCGCACCCAGGTCGGGGTGCTGCTGCTCAAGATGCACCGCAAGGCGGGGTTCGGTCGGAGCAAGGCGATCTCGCTCTGGGTGAGGCCCCACGGCCCGGATTGGGACCCGCGTGCCGCCTTCCAGACCTACAACCTGAACCTCACCATCCTCATGGGGTTCCGCCTGATGCGCGCCTGGAAGGCCCAACTCAACGTGGTGTGTGTGGTCGAATCGGAGGACGAGGTCCCCGCCGCAAAGAGGTTCCTCGCCGAGGTGTGCGAGTTGGCGCGAATTCGGAAGTCCGCGCGCATCGTGGTCCGGGTCGGCGACTTCGAGGAGGAGATCGCCGATGCGCCCCCGAGCGACGTGCACATCATGGGGCTGCCGCCCGAGGTCGACTTCGGCTTCACGCGACGCATGGTGCAACTCTCCCGTACTTCGTGCCTGTTCGTGTCCGACTCGGGGCGGGAGAGCGCCTTGGCCTAGCCAAGCGGGGGCGAAGTCGGCCTGAAGTTCGCCGACCGGGGGCGGAGTCGAGGTGAAATTCGCCAAAACGAACTTCGAGGCAACTCTGGAGGCGGAAAACGAACTTCGAGGCGACTCTGGAGGCGGAAAACGAACTTCAGCCCGACTCCGCATCGGCGAGGCGAACTTCGAGGCGACTCTGGAGGCGGAAAACGAACTTTGCCCCCACTCCGCGTCGCCGCGTCGCGGTTGGAGCGTCTCCGCCCGGGCTCGCGGCGCTCGATTGCGGTGGGACGTCGAACATCGTTACCTGAATCCGTTCACTTCCCCGGAGACCCCATGCCGAGAATCGTGCTGGCCGTGTTCACTGCACTTCTGCTCACGGCACTGCCGGGGAGCGCGCTGTCCCAAGAGGCCGACCCTGCCGAACCGCACCCCGCCCTCCTCGACCCGACGCTCGCGCAGGAGGAGGCGCCGAAGACCTTCCGGGTCCGCTTCGAGACCACCAAGGGGGACTTCGTCGTCGAGGTGAACCGGAAGTGGGCGAAGAAGGGGGCGACCCGGTTCTACAACCTGGTACGGATCGGGTTCTACGACGATGTCGCCTTCTTCCGGGTCATCGACGGCTTCATGGTGCAGTTCGGCATCCCCGGTGATCCGGAGGTCGCCGCCGCCTGGCAGCAGGCGGTCATCAAGGACGACATGGTCCTCCGTTCCAACCGGCGCGGGCGGATCACCTTTGGCAACGCCGGGCGCCACACCCGCACCACCCAGGTGTTCATCAACTACACCGACCGGAACGCGGCCCTCGACGCCGAGGGCTTTGCCCCCTTCGGGGAGGTGGTCGAGGGCATGGAAGTCGTGGACGCGCTGTACAAGGGCTACGGCGAGGGCGCGCCTACGGGGAGCGGGCCGAAACAGGGCATGATCCGGGCCCACGGCAATGCCTACCTGCGACAGGCGTTCCCGGAGTTGGACTACGTGATCCGGGCGCGCATCGTCGAGTAGGGTCGCATCGGGGGATGGGACCCACCGCTACTTCTTCTCGTGCAGCGACTCCAACAGGTTCTCGACGGTTCTGGTCGCCGAGCGCCGGATGCCCTTCCGGACGAGCGAGCGGGGCACCGGGAGGTTGGGGTCGGATCGGATCCGGAAGGTGACTCGGGTCCCCTCTTCCGACGGTCGGACCACCCATTCCGACCAGTAGTCGTCGAAATCGTCGCTGCGGAGGAGCACCTCGGTCCATCCGTCCGCGGCGGGACATCGCTGCACCGTGTAGGTCAGGGGGCGGAAGAGTCCGCGGGACCGGGTGGTGATCTCCTGGCACGGCTCGCCGGGTGCGACCTCCACCGAGAGGATCTCCGGGGTGAGCGCGGCACTGGTCACCGGGTCGTCCACCAGGGTGCGTACCTCTGCCACCGAGTGGGCGACCACGACCTCCACGCGTACGGTTCCATCGGCTTCTTCGAGCACCTCGATCTCGGGCTCGGCCGCGACCTCGATCTCGACCTCGGCCGCGAACCCGGTTGCCGCGAAGAGCAGCCATTCCGAAAGAGTGAGCATCGGATCCCCCTTCAGAACGAGATCACGAGCGTCAGGTCGCCGGCCTCGAGGGCTTCGAACCGCACCCGCAGCACCCTGTCCTCTTCGAGGACCTCCACACCCTCCACCGCCGCGCCGGTGAACGCGACCTCCGACCGGGTGAAGTCCTCGGGCACATGGAACACGATCTCCCAGGTGAAGGGGGCCTTCTCCGTGCCCGGGACGACCGGGGTGCGCACCGTCAGCTCCGCCGCTTCCTCGTCCCAGGACGCTTCCTCGAGCAGGGTGCCGCCCATGGTGATCTGGCGGTTCCAGCCGAGTAGCTGGGGCACGCCGGTCGGGCGGCGCAGGGCGACCACCCGGCTGTCGTGGGATGGGACCCTGACGACCAGCGTCTCGCTCACCGGACCCAGGAAGGCGCCGGTCCAGAACTCGTAGGCCAACCAGTCGCCCGCCATCCCGTGCTGGTCCAGGTCCACCCGGTGGGTGCGCGGCCTGCCATCGTCGATGATCTCGGCGTAGGGCCAGGTCCTGAGGTCGAGGTTGCTGCCCCAGTGGAACAGGCCGATCACCTCCCAGGCTTCGTCATGGCCGTCGAGGGGGGCATCCACGTCGAGGTGCCACACCTCGGGGAACTCCCGCTCGAAGACGTCGAGGGGGCGCGCCGGGTGGCCGTAGATCGGCAACAGGCGCCGCAGGGTGTCCAGCGCGGGACCGTCCAGGTCCACCAGGCGGTCGCCGATCT
The DNA here is from genome assembly GCA_019307545.1 of Deltaproteobacteria bacterium. GTDB lineage: Bacteria > Myxococcota_A > UBA796 > UBA796 > JAFDJI01. The sequence continues at coordinate 8,237 of JAFDJI010000055.1, forward strand.
TCACGATCCCGCCGGACAGGCCCACGAAGCTCGCGAAGGCGCGGGACTCCTCGAAGGTCACCCGGGGCCAGGTGGGGTCGCGGGTGTTGGAGCGGAACACGATCAGGTCGGGGTGGTTCACCCACACCCGGTCCTGGAGGTACCAGCGGCGGCCCGCGGTGCGGACCGTGGGCTTGAAACCCTGCTGTTCGAGTCGGTCGTCGAAGCCCAGCCCGGGCGTCCAGTCCCACACCGGCATGTTGTCCTGGGTGGTTCGCCCGGCGTCGGCCAGGTCGTAGTCGATGCCCAGCGACCCCACGATGATGAAGAAGGACTCCTCGCCCATCTCCTCACGGATGATCGAGAGCGCTCCGCGCCATGCCTCCTCCCGGGTCAGGGTCGGGTCGTAGAGGTTGTCGCCGAAGAGGGCGTAGTAGCCGAAATCCAGCTTGAGCCACTCGAAGCCCCACTCCTCGCGGAAGGTGTGGAACAGGTCGTGGAGATAGGCCTTCACCTCGGGGTGGGTCAGGTCGAGGATCTCCTGGTCGCCGACGACCAGGGCGCCCAGCAAGGACTTGTCCGCGAGCCAGTCGGGGTGGGCTCGGGCGGTGGCGGAGTCGGGATTGAGGGTGAAGGGGGCCATCCACAGGCCGGGGCGGAATCCGCGGGCGCGGATCTCGTCCGCGAGCCAGGTGGGCCCGTGCGGAAAGCGCCCGGGCAGGAACCACCAGTCGCCGTAGTAGGGCTGGTAGCCGTCATCGACCTGGAACCAGTCCATCCCCCAGTCTCGAAGCTCGGTCGCCATGATGTCGAGGTTGGCGAGGATCAGGGCTTCGTCGATGTTGGTGCCATACCCTCCCGTGCTCCCCGAGGCGCTCCAGGAGTTCCACCCGTTGGGGACCCGCCGCCCGGCTTCGCGGCGGTGCCAGGGCACGGTGTCCAGCTCGGCGCCGACGGCGTCGGCATAGCGCTCCAGCCCCAGGAGCGCGTCGTCCTCGGCGGGGAAGATGGCGTACTTCTCCGAGCTGAAGGTCGCCCCGGCCGCCACCGGCTTCGGTGCCGGGAGGTAGGCGGACTCCGCGGAGAGGTAGGAGAAGCCCTGGCGTCCGTCCGGGGCGGTGACGGAATGAGCAGGGACGTAGGAGAGGTTGATCACCGGCATCGAGGCGGCGAAGGTCAGCGCACCCGCAACCCACACCGCCTCCCCGTCGAGGTCGACCACGGCGTGGTTCCAGTTCGATACCGCGTGTCCGGCAAAGTCCCCCGGCGCGATGGTGGCAAAGCCGTCGTTGAAGGGGACGTCGCCGGGAAGGACCTCCGCGACGAAATCCAGCGCCGTGAACGAGCCGTTCTCCAGGATGCGGTGGCGTCCGGGATCGACGCCGAGCCACAGTCCGCCCTGGTCGCGTCCCTGGACCTGCAGCGGGGCGGTCTTCGCGACGTCGATGGGCCCGCCGGTGCCGTTGTCCACTGCGATCTCGAAGGAGAAGAAGCCGCCCTCGGGGGCGGCAGAGATCGTCCACCGGAGATCGGGCTCGTCGTCCTCACCGATGACGAGGACCTCGGCCCAGTCGACGTTCCCATGGGCGTCGGTCTCCGACCAGGTGGCGATCTGGCGCTCCCGGTCGGCATCGGTGCGGAGGACCCGTCCGTCCTCGTACAGGGCGTCCAACGTGACCGCGCCGAAGCCGCGCAGGAGAACCGGTCGCATGTCCTCGTCGAGCACGTCCACCGTGCCGTCGTCCCGCACCACCAGCAACGCGCCTTCCAGCGACAACGCCGCCGGGACCGGGTCCCGCTCACCGCCAGGGGTGCAGCCTCCCCAGATCCCGATCGCCATCGCGAACACGGCCCCGTGCACACGCCACCTCCCTGCGCAGTGTCTCACAGCGAGGCAGCCATGGCCCCTCTTCGGCCGGCGTCCCCTGTCCACCAGCAGAGGGTCCCGGTCCCGCTGAGGCCTCCGCCGACCTGTTGGCGAACGCCCATTCCTCGGAATACCGGGGGTCCCGGCCATTTGGAGGTGAGGTGATGCGGATGATCTCGGCGCTGGGGGGAACGGTGATGTTGGTACCGCTGCTATCCGGCACGGCGTGGGCGACCGACCTCTTCGACCCCACCATCCCCGAGGCCGTGTTCACCGGACGCGAGACCTTCACCCAGGACGAACGCGCCAAGCTGTGGGGGGCCATCGAGCGCTGGTCGGACCCGGACGGTGCCCTGTTCGGCCAGGAGTCCTTCAACGCGGGCCTCGCGTGGCAGGACGCCGAATATGCCCCCTGGATCGCGACGTGCTTCGGTACCTCCACCCCCCAGAGCGGCACCTTCCTCCTCCACGAGGGTCCGAGCGCGGCGGTGGCAGAGGGCACCCCGATCCTGATGGTGCCCGGTGCCGGCGACAACGGCAGCCGCGGGTTCGTCACCATGGCGCTCCGCTTCGACGGCAACGGCCGTCCCGTCTATGCGCTCACCTTCGCCCATCCGCACGGGGAGCTGTTCCAGCAGGCGGAGGTGGTCGCAGACGCCATCGCTGTGATCCGGGAGCGCACCGGGGCGGAGCAGGTGGACGTGGTGGCCCACTCGAAGGGGACCCTGGCCATCGCGACCTACGTGAGCCACACCGCGGCTGCGGACTGGGGCAACCCGGCCTACCAGGCGGCGGGCACCGCGTATCGCGGCGACGTGCGGCGGATGGTGTTGGTGGCCGGGCCGCTCGACGGGGTGGACACCAGCTACCGCTGGCCGGCCGCCAACCTGGTTTGCCTCGACGTGGACACCGCCATCGCCCCGACGTCGTGGCGGACCTACTACCCCTATGGTGCGGGCAACCCCCTGATATCCGTGGATCTGACGGCACAGGACCTCCTGCCCGGGGGCGCCGGCGACCTTTTCCCGGGCCAGCGGCAGGCGCTCAGGCGCCAGCCCCACGACCTGCCCGGCGCGTTGCCGTGGTTGATGGGCTACGCCATGCAGCCCGACTGGTACACCTCCTACGAGGGTGGGTTGGGGTTCCAGTCCATGTCCGACGGCATCGATGTCGCGATCACCGCGGGTGGCGCCTTCCTGGACCGACTGCAGGCGCGTGGCGTCGACCCGGACATCGAGATCTACCTGCTCGCGGGCAGGAACCCCATCATGCCCAACGGCGACAGCGCGGCGGCGGACGCCCTTTCCGGGGTGGCCACCGCGAACACCTGGGAGTTGTTGATCGCGAGCATCGATGACCATGGCATCGAGGTGAACGCCACCCCCGACGAACTACAGGGCCTGGCGGACGGGCAGATCGTGCTCGGCGAGGTGTCGGGTCCGAGCGATGGGGTGGTGTTCATCTCCAGCGCGACCCATGCCGGCACCCTGACCGGGCGCGGGGCGGTGGTCCACGAGACCCGGGTGGTGAATCTGTCCCACCTCGACATGCTCTACGCAAGCCCAGTGACCGGCGCGCTCCTCGTCGCGAAAGCCGACGAGGCTCCGGAAAACGGGTGGATGCGGGCCTTTGGCGAGCGGTACACCGTCGAGGACACCCTGGGCTGGATCGAGTTGGTCCTCGCCGACGACCCCGGAGATCCGGGCGACGACACCGGCGAGGCCGAGGACGATTCCGGCGATGTCGAGGACGACACGGCTCCCGAGTCCCTCA
>JAFDJI010000433.1 GCA_019307545.1 Deltaproteobacteria bacterium
CTCCAGCCGCTCTCCGGCCAGCACGCGCGAATAGCGGTCCAGCGCGCGCGTGGTCCCCTTGAGGATCTCCAAGCGGGGTTCGACACCGTCGAGGTCGTACCCGGCCTCCACCACCAACCCCTCCAGGGACCGGAGCGCCGCGGGGAGGGTCGCCATGGACGCCACCGACACCGACCCCCCGACCCGGGCCCCGCTCCCGTGACGGAGGTAGACTGCGTTGTCCTGGGTCTCCACCAACAACCAGGGCACCTCGTCCGCCAAGCCCCGGGCCGCACCGTGGAGCAACGCCGACGCATCCAGATCGTCTGGATACAGGTAGAGGCGATCGATGAGATCCACCGCGCGGTCGTAGGCCCGCTCCGACACACCAGCGTGGGCCAGGGCGGGCAGCAGGAACAATGAGAAGGTGAGACGCCTGATGAGCTGCATTCTGCTATCAGTACACCCCGCCAGCGCCAGCACTGCCAGCCCTGGCGTGTCCTATTTCGTAATGGACGATGGGAAGGGAGCTTGAGCGCACGAATCCTCGAGGTGCTCCAGGCGGTTCGGCGGGGGGAGATCGCCCCAGAAGCCGCGATCGAGCTGTTGGTGAACGGCGACCAGACCGACCTGGGCTTCGCGGTGATCGACGACCACCGGCCGGTGCGTACCGGAATCCCCGAGGTGGTCTTCGGCCAGGGAAAGACGCCGGAGCAGCTCGCGGGGATCTTCGAACACCTCCACGCGCGCCACCACCCCGCCCTCGCCACCCGGATGGACCCCGACAAAGCGGCACAGGTGAAGGCCCTGCTCCCCGACGTCTCGTACGAGCCGGTTCCGCGCCTGCTGTGGCGAGCGGCCCCGGGGACCACGCCCTTCGAGACCACCAGCAAACGTCCCTTGTGGGTGGTCAGCGCCGGGACTTCGGATCAACCGGTGGCGGAAGAGGCCGCCCGGTGTGCGGAGTGGTTCGGGCTCCAGGTGCACCGCGCGTTCGACGTGGGCGTGGCTGGACTCCACCGGGTGCTCGCCCGTGCCGAGGATCTGAGGACCGCACACGCCATCATCGTCGTGGCTGGGATGGAGGGCGCGCTGCCCTCGGTCGTCGCGGGTCTGGTCCGGATCCCGGTCATCGCGGTGCCGACCTCCGTGGGCTACGGCACCCACCTGGGAGGTCTGGTCCCCTTGCTCGCCATGCTCAACAGCTGCGCCAGCGGGGTCACCGTGGTGAACGTCGACAATGGGTTCGGCGCGGCACTGGTGGCCTGGCGGATCCTCGAGGGGGTGCGGTGAGCCGGGTTGCCTGGTGGGACTGTTCGGTGGGGGCCGCAGGCGACATGCTTCTCGCCGCACTGCTGGACGCCGGGGCAAGCCGGACCGCGGTAGAGCGCGGCCTGCGCGGATTGGACCTCGGCGATTGGACGCTGGAGTTGGAGGAGGTGACGCGGAGCTCGCTGCGTGGCCTGCTCGTCCGGTTTGCGGTCGTGTCGCCGGATCACCCGCATGTTCATCGTTCGTGGCAAACAGTACGAAGTGTGCTCGAGGGAGCCAGCCTGCCGGACCGAGCCCGGGTGCGTGCCCTGAACACCTATCGGCGCCTGGCCGAGGCCGAGGCCCAGCTCCACTGCGTTCCGGTCGACGAGGTCGAGCTCCATGAGGTGGGTGCCACGGATGCCATCCTCGACATCACCGGGGTATGCCTCGCCTTGGAGGACCTTGGGATCGACGAGGTCTCCGCCACCGCACTCCCCGCCGGCGGGGGACACGTCCAGAGCGCCCACGGGCGCCTCCCGCTCCCGGCTCCCGCGACCTTGAAGCTCCTGTTGGACTGGCCCATGACCCCCGGACCGGGACCGGGAGAGTGGGTGACCCCAACTGGAGCGGCACTGGTCTCCTCCCTCGCGAAAAGCGCGTCCTTCCCCGAGATGATCCCGGAGCGCATCGGACATGGCGCCGGAACCCGCGATCCCGAACACGTCCCCAACCTGGTGCGGGTGGTGGTGGGGCGTTCCGCCGACCAACCCGCCCTCGAAGAGGTGATGGAGCTGGCCTGCAACGTCGACGACCTCAGCGGCGAGCTGGTTCCGCCCCTGCTGGCACGTCTCCTGGATGAGGGGGCGCTGGACGCGTGGGCCACACCGGTCCACATGAAAAAGGGGCGACCCGGTCTGCTCCTTCAGGCACTCGTCCGTCCCGCCGATGCAGACCGCATGTGTGAGGTGCTCCTCCGCCACTCCTCCACCCTGGGTGTGCGTCGCCACGTCGCACAGCGACGGATCTTGGAGCGCTGGGTGGACAGGGTGCACACCCCCTATGGCCCGGTGCGAATCAAGGTCGGAGGACGGGAAGGCGTTGCCTGGCACGCGGCGCCGGAGTTCGATGACGTCGCCGAGCGAGCGCGCACCGCGGATGTCTCCCTTCAGGACGTATACACCGCCGCCCTGGCGGCCTGGCACATCCAATGAGGGCGGTGCCGATGAACGATCTGTGTTGGCTGCTCGTGCTCTGCGTCCTGCTCTGGCCTGCGCCGGCACGGGCGGTGATCGTGGAGCCCCAAGACGGACCCTGCCCCATCGGGGGAGGCTTCGTACGGGTTTTCCAGTTGGTGAGCCAGAACTCCTACGGCGGTTGGGACAGCGATGGGGCACGCTACAGCTCGAGGGGCCAGTTCCGCGCCTATGAGCTGTCCACCTGCCCCGACAACCTGCTCACCCTCTACGGCACCGATATGGCGACGGAGCTCACCGAGGCGGAAAAACGCGCCCTCCGCCGGGTGCTGGAGCAGATCGTGTCCGAGGTACCCGATCCGAGGAGCCTCACGGTATGGGACCGGTACCGCATCGCAGCACGCTGCTACCAGGCCCTGGGAAGGGACCACCTGTTCATCGCGCGGCTGTACACCAAGGGTGCCTGGACCGTGCGCGACCATGCCGTCGGCTTCTACCAGGGTCTGGAGGGGCCGCTCGCGGTCCGGTTCCTCCTCGAAGCGGGCCCAAAGGAGCTGGAGAAGACCACGGAGTCCGCCAACCGACACCTGTTGCTCCTCAACCTCGCCCGCGTCGCCCATCGTGGTGGCTATCCAGACCTCCGCGATCATTGGATGGCGCAGCTCGAAGCACAGCCCGACCTCACCGATCCCGACCGAGAGGCGATGGACCGTCTGGCCACCGCGGCCAGGGCGGAGCCGGATCTCCAGGACCTCGCCATCGGCGAGTTGGAGGCCTTCCTGGGCGGACGGCAGGGTACCGCCGAGGAGCGGGTGGAAGGCACCTTCCTCCTGGGTGACCTGCTGCGCCGGCGGGGGCGAAACGCAGAGGCCCTCGCCCGCTTCGAGGAGGTCCAGGCGACGGCGGAGGCTCCGGAATCCTTGGTGGTGATCGCGGCCTACCTGTCCGCGGAGCTTCGCGGCGAGCGTCCATGGGTAGGCCGCTCGCCCGGAGATTTGACGCCGGGGGGACCCCTCACCAATCCGGGGGTGCAAAGGTGAGGACGAGCATCGCGGTGACCAGGAAGAGCAGCGCCGTCGCCAGGATGGGGATGTCCTTCACCAGGGTCTCGTCCGGGGCATCCCCTTCCCCATGCTGGTCGACCAGGTAGATGTACCGGAAGATCGCGTAGAGCACATAGGGCAGGGTCACCGCCATCCACGGCGTGGTGCCGAGGATGGTGTACAGCGCATAGGAGAGCACCACGTTCCCGGTCACGATGGCCTGGAACTGGTCCAGCATCTGGGGGCTGTACTCCGCGAGATTGCGCCGCGTTCCGACCTGGTCGCCCAGGTTCACCAGCTCCGCCCGCCGCTTGTGGAAGCCGAAGAACAGCGCCAGGAAAGCCGTACAGATGAACAGCCACGGGGAGACCGCCACCTCGATGGCCACCGCGCCCGCGATAGCACGCCAGACGAAGCCGGCACTGATGAACATCACGTCGAGGATGACCCGGTGCTTGAAGAAGAAGCTGTAGGAGAAGGAGGTGAGCAAGTAGAGCAGGGCCACGAGCAGGAACGTGGGGGAGATCCACCACGCAAGGCCCAGGCCGGCGAACGCCACGACCCCCACTTCCACCATGGCCACGGGGACAGGCAACGCCCCGCTCGCGATCGGTCGGTGCCGCTTCCTGGGGTGGCGGCGGTCTTCCGCGCGATCCTTGTAGTCGTTGAGGACGTAGCTGGCGGACGAGACCAGGCAGAATGCGGCGAAGCCGACGAACGCCATCCCGATCGACCCGGGGAGCGTGAACTCCCCGGAGAACACCAGCGCCGCGAACAACAGGCTGTTCTTGGTCCACTGCGCGGGACGGAGCTGAGGCCACCTCGTCGCTCCCCGGAAGCTCCGCGGTCACTCCTCTCCCCGGTCTTCGGGCTGTAGTTCGCTGGTCGTCACCACCAGCACCCGGACCTCACCTGGCTCGACAACCAGCGTATGCACCCATGTCTTGTGGCCTTCGAAGATGATCTCCACCTGCTGAGCACTCCCAGGCGGGATCTCCATTTCGGCCGCCGCCTCCTGCCCATTGACCAGCACCGTCGCGGACTCCGGGGCCTGGATACGCAGCCACGCCCGCTCGGGGGCCGCGGGCGCGGGCGCGATCGCTCCGCG
>JAFDJI010000434.1 GCA_019307545.1 Deltaproteobacteria bacterium
CGCAGGCCCAGGTTGGCCGCGACCATCGGGCCCACCGTCGAGCCGCAGGCCAGGTCGGAGCGGTTCACGAACCACTGGCAGGGCGCCTCGACCGCCTCGCACAGCCACAGGAACATCGCCGCCGACTCGGACTCGGTGGTGTAGCGCGCGTTCACGTTCTGCTTGATCACGGGGCCCTTGTTGAGCCGCGGCATGTGCTCCGGGTCGTGCTTGTCCTTCCAGGCCGGGTGCACCGCGTGCGCCATGTCGACGGTCACCATCCAGGAGTTGGCGACGGCGCGGTCCAGCCCGCCCGCCGCCTGGTTCTCGCCCTCTTCCACCACCCGCCGCAGTACCGCGGAGAGCAGGGAGCTTTGGGCGCCGCGGGAGGTCTGGGACCCGATCTCCTCGTGGTCGAAGAGGGCCAGGACCGCGGTGCTGGCGGGGACCGCGTCGCTGCTCTGGCCGATCAGCGCTTCGAGGCCGGCATGGCACGAGGCCAGGTTGTCGAGCCGCGAGCCGCTGATGAACTCCTGGTGCGCTCCGGACAGGGTCGCGGGGGCGAGGTCGTACAGGGAGAGGTCCCAGGCGAGCAGGTCGTCCGGGTTGCAGTCCACCTCGTCGGCGAGGAGGCGGCGGAAGGGATCGTCCTCCTCGTCGTCGTCGTTAGCCAAGGCGAACACGGCGGGGAGGTGAGTCTGTTTGTTGAGCTTCAGCCCATCGTCGTTCACCTTTCGGTTGAGGTGGATGGCGACGTTGGGGATGCGGCACAGTGGCTGACGAAAGTCGACCAGGCCCTGCTCCAGGCCCTCCTCGGTGCGGATCACCACCCGCCCGGCCATGCCGAGATCGCGGTCGGTCCAGGTGGCGAGGATGAGGCCGCCATAGGGCTCCACTCCCAGTCGCACGTAGCCCTGCCCCCGTACCAGCGGCTGGGGCTTGACCCGGAGGTTGGGCGAATCGGTGTGGGCGGTGACGATGCGGAACCCCGCCTCCGCGGCGGGCTCCGACCCCACCAGGAAGGCCACCACGGAGCCGCCGCGTAGGACGTACCCACGGGTGCCCGGGGGCAAGGACCCGGGAGCGGCTGCCTCGTCGACGGGGGCGAATCCAGCCTCCTCCAGGAGCCGAGCGGCCTCCTTGGCGGCATGGAAGGGGGACGGCGAGTCGTCCAGGTACTCGAGCAGCCTGCTGACGATGGGATCGGCCATGGGGCGCCTCTCGTGAAGGGATGGAGGGACCTACCACGGAGGGCAGCAGACTGACCAGGTTCCACTCATCGTGCGTGCCGCCCCGGTAGTCGCTCAGGGTGCGCGGCAGCCCATCTCCCGGTGGAACCGCGGCAGGCACTCGTCATAGGACGGGCACTGTTCGTGGACCCGCGCAGAGTCCTCCTCGGACAGCGGCCAGCGATCGGACTCCAGGGCGGCCACGTGACCGGCGATCTTCGTCGCGTAGCAGGTGCGCCCGGGGACCTGGAACCGCGAGTGGATCTTGCTCCAGATCTCGCCCAGGGGTTGGTCCCGGATGGAGCCGAAGGACATCATCGTGAAGTCGCACGGGCACACGTTGCCCAGCGAGTCGACGAACACATAGTTGTAGCCAGCCCCACAGCCGTAGAACTCCTCCCCCTCAAAGTAGTCGTAGGCGAACATGCCGGGCTCACCCGGGGTACGCGTCGATCGCCGCTGCGCCTCGTGGATGAGCTGCACGTGCCGCGCCTCGAGGGCCTCCTCCGGCCGCGCGGTGAGATTTCCGCTCAGGATCGGCGAGGTGAGACGCATGTCGTTGACGCCCTGGTCACGGATGAAGTCCAGCACCTTCCAGAACTCGTCGGGCTCGTCGAGCAGGGCGCGGGTGGGCACGAAGGACACGCAGGTGTAGAAGCCGGCTGCCTTGAACAGCTCGATCGCCTTCAGGGCGTATGCGTGCATGCCCTGCACCCCGCGGCCGGCGTCGTGCTTGGCGGGGTCGTAGTGGTCGAGGCTGACCACCGGCACGCCGAGCCCCGCGTCCTCGAGCGCGGCCACCCGCTCGGCGGTGAGCTTGTACCCGGTGGTGAACAGCAGCGGCATGGAGCGCTCGTCCACCGCCGCGATGATCTGCTCCAGGTCGTCGCGTAGCAGCGGCTCGCCGCCGGTGAAGCCGATCACCGAGGTGCCGAGGTCCTGGGCTGCCGCGATGCCGGTCTTCAGCTCATCCAGGGAGAGTTGGTCGCGCTTGACCCGGTTGGAGAACGAGCAGTGCCAGCACTTGCAGATGCACAGGGCGGTGACCGCGAAGTTGATGATGACCGGGGTAGGCGTGCCGGTGCCGGTGGCGACAAGGCCGCGCATGAACCGGTCGTAGGCCGCCGACGGCCAGTACGGCGTGAAGGTGTTCTGGTACACGCGGCCGTTCAGGCGGGTGAGCTTGCTCTCCTTGGACACACGGTAGATCGCCAGCTTCTGGGCGAGGGACAGGCCGCGCAGCTCTGGGTGCAGGCCCATGCGTAGCGAGGTGAGCACACGGCGCAGCCCGTAGAGCTGCTCTCCGTTGTGTGCCGTCATCGACGCCTCCGGATCCCGGCCGCCAGGGCCAGGACCCACAGGATCCCACAAGATCGGGGCCGCGTGGTGGGGAGTCGCGGCAGGCCCCGATTGGACTACAGTCCGGTCATGGACCGCGACCAGTGGAACCAACGCTATGCCGCCCGGGATTTGGTATGGACCGCCGAGGCCAACCAATTCGTGGTGTCGGAGCTGACCGAACATCCCCGGGGAACCGCGGTCGACCTGGCCTGTGGCGAGGGCCGCAACACCGTTTGGCTCGCGGAGGGGGGCTTCGACGCCACCGGCGTCGACTGGTCCCAGGTGGCGCTCGACAAGGCGCGCCGCCTCGCGGAGGCCCGCGGGGTGTCCCCCACCTTCGTCGAGGGCGACCTCGCTTCCTGGACCCCCGAAGGGCGTACCTGGGACGTGGTGCTGCTGGCCTACCTGCACCTGCCGTGGGCCGCGATGCAGCGCGTCCTCGCCCAGGCTGCCGAGGCGGTGGCGCGGGGTGGCACCCTGCTCGTCGTCGGACACGCCTCCGCGAACCTCGACCGCGGCGTGGGCGGGCCGCAGGACCCGGACGTGCTCTACGGCCCGAAGAGGGTGGCCCAGGCCCTGGCCGGGCTGCAGATCGAGAAGGCCGAGCACGTCACCAGGTCGACCGCCAGCGGCGATGCGATCGATGTGCTCGTGCGCGCGAGACGCTCTTGACCCGATCCCGGGATGGTCGGGTATCGGACGGTGCAGGCGACGTGCGCCCCCACCGCCCCTGGGAGTTCCGGCTGGCTACTGCGGCTTGCCGAGCACTTCCTCGAACAGGCTCTCGTCGACCGGACGGCCCTCGGAGAGTAGCTGGCGGTATTTGATGAAGTCGATCGTGTCCGTGCCGGTGATCTTCTTCGTGTTGAACGCCGTGAAGCCCAGGAAGGCCTCGGAGCTCATGTTGGTGGCCAGCCAGTGTCGGTACGCGCCCTTGGAGGCGTCCCAATAGGCCTTCTTCTTCTGGCGCACGCTGTCGATGGACATCTGCAGGCAGTGTGGGAAGAGGTTGGTGAAGGTCCAGAGGATCTTGCCGATCTCACCGTCGAGCTTCGAGAAGTCGGTGGTGGCCGCCTTGACGAAGGCGCGGGCGTCCTTGGCGGCCTGGCCGGTCTGGAACTCGCCATAGACGATCTCGCCGTCGTCGACATACCTGTCGACGATGACGCCGGGGTTGCGGAACCACTCGCCGTCCTGCTTGATCACCGGCACGCACTTCGAGATGAGGCCGAGTCGCTTCATCTTGTAGGCGCTCCACATCTCGCAGGAGATGCAGTTCCACATCGCCAGCTCCATCGGAAGCATCCACGGCAGGAAGTCGACGGAGCCGCCGACCGGGGCCGAGCCGTGCTTGGGGCCGGCCTGGCCGTAGATCGCGAGGTCGGAGGACAGCGCGAGGTCGCAGGCCATGCCGATCTCCTGGCCGCCGGCGATGCGCATGCCGTTGACCCTGCAGATGACGGGCTTCTTGCAGTTGAGGATCGCGTCCACCATCGCGTTGAACAGGTCCATGTACAGCGCGTACTCGGTGGGCTTGAGGCTGTAGTACTCGGAGTATTCCTTGGTGTTGCCACCCGTGCAGAACGCCCTGTCGCCAGCGCCGGTGAAGATCACCGCCACCACGCGGCGGTCCATGCTCGCCTTGTGCATACCGGCGATCACACCCTTGACCATGGTGGTGGTGTAGGAGTTGTACTGCCGCGGGTTGTTCAGGGTGATCCAGGCCGAGAACAGCCCGGCGCCTCGTCGCTGAAGTACTCGTCACCCCACAGATCGTGGTTCTTGATCCCTCCCTGACGTGGAATCCAGTCAAGAGACATGTGATCTCCCTCCCTCTTGGGCAATGTGGTGTCGGGCGCGCACCTTATCAAAGTCGGTGGGGACGCGGGTGATGAGGTGCCGTGCGGTAGATTGTCGCCGTCACCGCGAGGGTCCGATGCGTACCATGATGCTCCTTCCGCCCCTGTTGCTGGCCCTTCTTGCCT
>JAFDJI010000435.1 GCA_019307545.1 Deltaproteobacteria bacterium
CCCGGCTGGGGCCCAGGACCCGGCTACGGGAGATGTGCCCGCCCCCGCCGAAGAGCCGGCCCCCGCCGCTGAGCCGGCCCCTGCCGCCGAGGAGCCCGCCGCCGCCGAGGAGGCCGACGAAGCGCGCGACCTGCTCGACTACACCGACGACATGTACCGGGGCCTGTCCAGCCACGCCACGCTGACCATGAACGTCAAGACGGCGCGGTGGGAGCGGTCGATCACCTTGGAGGCCTGGTCGCTCGGGGAGGAGAAGTCCCTGATGGTGATCCGCGCGCCGGCCAAGGAGGCCGGGATGGCCACCCTGAAGGTCGACGACAACATCTGGAACTACCTGCACAAGGTGGACCGGACCATGAAGGTGCCGGCTTCGATGATGTCGGGCTCCTGGATGGGCAGCCACTTCACCAACGACGACCTGGTGAAGGACTCGCGGATGGCCGACGACTACGACTACCGGATCACCTCGCGCCCCGAGGACAACGAGGCGGGCGAGTTCGTCATCGAGTGCATCCCCAGGCCGGACGCGCCAGTGGTGTGGGGGAAGGTGCTGGTGCGCATCGACGGCGAGGCCCGGATACCCACCGAGATCACCTACTGGGACGAGAAGGGCAACCTCAAGCGGAGCATGACCTTCCTCGACTTCCGGGAGGTGGGCGGCCGCACCATCGCCGGCAAGATGCGGCTCCTGCCCGCCGACGAGCCCGACGAGTTCACCGAGGTCGTCTACGACGAGATCGAGTTCGACCTGGAGCTGCCGGAGAGCACCTTCACCCTGCAGGCGCTGAAGCGCTAGCTGCGCGGGATCAGCGCTCCATCGCTTTGCGGACCACCCGGTCCCGGAACAGCTCGTTGAGCCGCCGCACGTGCTGGCGCTCCTCGTTGATCATCTCGTCGAGCAGCGCCTGCGCCTTGTCGGTGACCGCGTGCTTCATCTCGTGGAACAACAGCACCGTGTCGCGCTCGAAGCGCAGCGCCAGGCGGATGGCCGAGGCCTCGTCGCGAAGCTCGGAGAAGTACTCCCGCACCGCGTCCGGGTCGGGGAATACCCGGCTCATGAAGAGGTCGCGGACGTACTCTGCGTGCTCCTCGTCCATCGCGACCTCCTCGTCCCCCTCGCCGAGCGCCTCCCTCAGCTGGCCGAACGCCTCCGAGTGCGCCTGTTCCTCCTCCAAGAGGAGCGCGAACACTTCGCGGACTGCCTCGCTCTCGGTCTGCTTCAGAGCCTCCGCGTAGAACGTCGCCCCGATCTGCTCGATCTCGCGGGCCATCCGTACGATCTCGTCGGCATCGAACCGGTACGCCATACCTCGACTCCCCTTTCGGACCTCACCGAAGAGTGAGCGTAACGACTCCTGCGGGGAGGTGGGTGTAGGCTCGCTCAATGAACTGGCTCGAGTTGCTGGCGCTCGCGGCTGTCGGACTGTTCGCCGGGGTGGTGAACACCATCGCCGGTGGCGGATCGCTCATCACCCTGCCCGCCCTGATCTTCCTCGGCCTGCCCCCGACGGTGGCCAACGGCACCAACCGGGTGGGGGTGATCCTCCAGTCGGCAGTGGCGACCGAGCACTACCGCCGCGACGACCTGATCGAGTGGGGACTGGGGCTGCGCCTGTTGATCCCGACCAGCCTGGGGGCGGTGCTGGGCGCGTGGCTGTCGGTGGACATCGACGAAGACCTGTTCCGGCGGGTGATCGGCGTCGTGATGCTACTGATGCTGGTGGCGATCCTCGTCCGACCCAAACGGTGGCTGGAGGGGCAGAAGAAGCAGCCTCCCGGGCACCTCCGCTACACCGGCCCCATCGCGTTCTTCTTCATCGGGGCCTACGGCGGCTTCCTCCAAGCCGGGGTGGGCATCTTCCTCCTGGCCGGGCTGGTGCTGGTCCACGGCCGGGACCTCCTCCGCGCCAACGCGGTCAAGGTGCTCCTGGTCGCGGGGTTCACCGTGCCGCCGCTGCTCATCTTCCTCTGGCACGACCTGGTGCAGTGGGTCCCGGCACTGGTCCTCGCGGTGGGGTCCGCGGTGGGGGGCTGGGTGGGCGCCCGGATGACCGTCACCTGGGGTGCGGACTTCATCCGCTGGGCCCTGGTGGCGGTGGTGGCGGTGAGCGCGAGCAAGCTGCTCGGGTTGTGGTGAAGCCCTACCCGAAGCACCCCAGGCGGGCGAGCCCCAGCCCGGGCGCGTCCGTTGGGTACAGCACGCCGCTCTCCAAACGGACCGCACCCGCGCCCGGGTCGTCCAGCAGGTCCAGGTGCCCGTCCAGGTCGGCGTACTCCACGTTCGGACGGGCGAGCGCCAGGTGAAGGCCCGCCGCGATGGACAGCGCCGATTCGTCCACGCAGCCCACCATCGCCTCCAGTCCTGCCGCCCTGGCCACCGCGTTCACCGCCAGGGCAGCCTCGATGCCGCCCACCTTCATGAGCTTGATGTTGATCATGTCCACCAGTTCGCCCCGGGCGAGCCGGAACGCATCGGCCAGGTCCAGCAGGCTCTCGTCCGCCATCACCGCCATGGACGCCCGCTGGGTGACCCGGTGGAGCGCCACCCCCTCGCCGCGGTGGGTGGGCTGCTCGAACAACTCCAGGCCCAGGTCCTCCACCGCCGCCAGGAACGCGAAGGCCTGCTCGGCGGTGTAGCCCTGGTTGGCATCGAACCGCAGCGCCACCTTCTTGCCCACCGCGGCGCGGACCCGACGCACCATCTCCGCATCCCCCTCCGGATCGCGCCCACCCTTGAGCTTGATCGCGGAGAAGCCCTCCTCGACGAACCGGCGGGCCGCGGTCACCATCCGGTCCGGTTGCCCGATGAACACGGTGCCGCTGGTAGGCATCGAGCGCCGGAACCCGCCCAGGAGGCGCCACACCGGGAGCACGGCGACCTTGCCCAGCAGGTCGAGCAACGCCATATCAATGGCCGCCGCCACGGACGGGCTTTCCTGGAGCATCGGAGCGAGCGCATGGAGCACGCGGGCCCTCCGCAGCGGGTCCGCGCCGACCAGGGCCCCGGAGACGGCCCCAAGGGTGGCGGCCGCGGCGTCGTAGGTCTCGCCGGTCACCCATGAATCGGGCGCGGCACAGCCGAACCCAAGGTAAGGGCCATCGGTCACCACCTGCACGAACAGGTTCTCGGCATGGTCCACGGTCTCGTAGGCGATGGTGTAGGGCTCCCGGAGCCCCATCTCGACGCGCACCCATTCGACCCGTTCGATGCGCATCAGTCCTCCGACGCCTCCGACCGGGGCTTCTCGAACCACACCGAAACCTCCTCCAGCCCCTTCCGCCGCAGGTCGGGCACGGTTGCGTCCGCTGCAGGGTAGCCCACCGGGAACAGGATGAGCGGCTTCTCGTTCGGCGGACGCCCCAGCACCTCGGCGAGGAACCCCATGGGGGACGGGGTGTGGGTGAGGGTCGCCAACCCCATCTCGTGAACCGCCGCGATGAACAACCCGGCTGCGATCCCACAGCTCTCGGTCACGTAGTAGTGGGTGACCCGCTCCCCGTCCGGGCCGATCCCCCACCGCTGCGCGAAGAGGACCACCAGCCACGGCGCCACGTCCAGGTAGGGTTTGCGCCAATCCGTCCCGAGCGGCGCCAGGGCCTGGAGCCACTCCTCGGACATCCGCTCCGCGTAGCTCCGCCGCTCCTCGGCCTCCGCGGCCTCTCGAATGCGCCTCTTCAGGTCGGGGTCTCCGACCACCGCGAAGGTCCACGGCTGCTTGTGGGCACCCGAAGGCGCGGTGGACGCGGCCCGGATCGCCAACTCCACCAGCGCTCGGGGGACCGGGTCCGGGGCAAAGTGGCGCACGCTGCGGCGAGCATCGAGGTGTTCCAGGAACGCACGGCCCCGCTCGTGGCTCTGCTCGAGGGGGAGCCGCTCGGGGCGATGGGGCAGGAAGCGGTGGGACATCAAAACTCCGCGCGCAGAGCCTATTCTGCGGTGAACACCAGCGGGTAGTTCACCACCACCACCCCGCCCCCTTCGGGCTCCGGGAACTTCATCCGCCGGAACTGCGCCACCACGCAGGCCTCGACGGCACTGTTGTTCAGGGTGGATTCCTCGACCGCCGCGGCCGTGACGTTCCCGTCTGCGCCGATCACGAATCGGATGACCACCCGCCCCTCCAAGCCTGGGATGTCGGCCAGCACACGCTCGTAGCAGGCGCGGATCCCGCTGACGTGACTGCGGATCACCCGCTCGATGACGGCGCGGTCGAGGGTGCCGGTCACCTGGGAGCCCCCGAGGCTCACCTCGGCACCCGCCGGTGCGGAGGCGCGTGGTG
>JAFDJI010000056.1 GCA_019307545.1 Deltaproteobacteria bacterium
AGCGACATGGATCCCGATCCGCGTGCCCTGTCCGACCTGCAGGTGAGCAGCCGATTCACCGAGGACCTGCGGTTCCTGGAGTTCCTCGACGACCGGGGCCGACCGGTGGCAACGCCCCAACGGGTACAGTTCTCGGACGAGGCCGGCCCCACCCGCCATGCACCGCCTTCCGACCTGGCGGAGCGGGTGTGGCGACGGGCCTTGTCGCTCCGTGAACGCATCGACCCACAGGGACAGCCCTATGTGGAGGTGGTGGCGCCGGTGTTCCGCCATGGGGTGCATGTCGGTGCGCTGCGCCTCGGTGTCTCCGAGGTGCGGTACCTGCGGCGCCTCGACGAAGCGGAGGCACGCCACCGGGCGGCGATGTCTCGGATCACCGCCGGTACCGGGGCAGTCACCGCGGTGTTCCTTCTCTTCGGGGTGCTGGCGATCTGGCTGCTCGCCCGGCGACTGTCGGAGCCCATCGTGGAGCTGACCGGACACGCCGACCGGATCCGCAAGGGCGACCTGGACGTGCAGGTGCTGTCCCGGAGCAGCGATGAGGTGGGCCGCCTCGCCACCACCATGGCGGAGATGGTCCAGGGCCTGAAGGACCGGGACTTCATCAAGGCGGCTTTCGGCCGGTTCGTCACCCCGGCGCTGGCGGAGCGCTACGCCGCTGATCACGACGCGCTGGCCTTGGGCGGGCAGATCCAGGAGGTGACCATCCTGATGTCCGACCTTCGCGGTTTCACCCGGCTGTCGGCACAGCTCGGGCCCGAGCGCATGGTGTCCCTGCTCAATCGGTACCTGGGGCGGATGACCGAGGTGATCCTCGCCCACGACGGGATGATCAACGAGTTCATCGGCGACGCCATCCTGGTCCTCTTCGGCGCCCCCGATCGGGCGGACGACGATGTGGCTCGTGCGGTGCGGTGCGCCGTGGACATGCAGCGGGCGATGGTCGGGTTCAACCGAGAGAACCGGGAGATGGGCGTCCCCGAGCTCCAGATGGGCATCGGGGTCAACACCGGGGAGGTGGTGGCGGGCAACATCGGCAGCGAGCATCGGGTGAAGTACGGGGTGGTGGGAGACGCCGTGAACCTCGCGGCCCGCATCGAGTCGCTCACTATTGGGTCCCAGGTCCTGATCTCCGCGGCCACGCACGCCCAGGTGTCGGGCATCGTCCTCGCCGAGGGGCCCCGCGCGGTCAGCATCAAGGGCAAGGACGCCTTGGTGGAGGTCTTCGAGTTGCTCGGCCTCCGCGGCGACCCGGACGTGCTGGTGCCGCGAAGGACCGAGGTCCGTCATGAGGTGGATCTGCTCGCCCACCTGTTCAAGGTCGACGGCAAGACGGTCGAGAAGGAGGCGCGCGAGGTGCGGGTACGGCGGCTGGGCCCGCAGGGCCTGGAGGTAGACGACCCGAGCCTCGCCCCCCTCGACAACGTCAAGCTGCGGCTGGAGTTGGCCCCGGGGGAGTGGACAACAGACGCCTACGCCAAGGTAGTGTCCGTCGATGACGGCGAGGGCAGGCGCTCCGCGAGCCTGGTGTTCACCTCCCTCGTCGACGCAGACCGGGCTGCCATCCAGCGGGTGACCGAGCAGGGCCAGCAACGCACCCCCTGAGTGGTGGCGCACCGCCCGGGCCCACCGTGTCGGGGGTGCCATTGCCATTGGTGTCGGTCCACACGCCGCCCTTGAGCTCCAGAGTGCTGCCCATGCGGACGCGTTCACACACGTTTCATACCGACGCCACGTAGCTTCCGAGCGGCGTGGCTACCTTTGAGCATCCACCTCGACAGGGAGGAGCAGATGCACTGGCCCACTCGACTGGCACTCGCCGCGACCCCGATCGTCGCCGTCGCGGTCCTCGCGTGGCGAGCCTCGGCGGAGACCGTGGTCGACCTCGGGACCCTGCCGCCTTCTGCCCGCGCCAGTTCCCCGTCAGAGCAGGAAGCGCCTCCCGCGCTGCTGCGGGTGATGACCCTGAACCTGGCCCACGGCCGACGCCTCGCCGCCAACCAGGCCCTGCTCTCCCGAACCCGCATCGCCGACAACCTCGCGGCACTGGGCCTCCTCGTCGCGCGGGAGGCGCCGGACATCGTCGCGCTGCAGGAGGCGGACGGCCCTTCGGCCTGGAGCGGTCGCTTCGACCACGTCTCCGCCCTCGCGTCCTTCGCCGAGTACCCGCACCTCGCCCGCGGTGACCACGCCGAGATCGGGAATTTGCCCCTGGACTACGGCACGGCGCTCCTGGGTCGTCTGCCCCTCGAGGCGGCCTCCTCCCATGCCTTCCAGCGCTCGTGGCGGGACACCAAGGGGTGGGTCGTCGCCACCGTCACCATCCCGGGCCTGGACGGCATCGAGATCGACGTCGTCTCGGTACACCTCGACTTCCTCCGCGGGTGGACGCGGTCGCAGCAGGTGGACCGCATGGTCGAGGCGCTCGCGCCGCGAGAGCGGCCTCTCGTGGTGCTCGGCGACCTGAACTGCGAGCACGGCACCGAGCCGATGTCCCGCCTCGTCGACGGTCTCGGCCTGCACGCCTACGAGCCCGCAGACGGCGACCCCACCTTCCCCTCCACCAGCCCGAGGCGGCGGCTCGACTGGATCCTCGTGTCGGAGGAGTTGAGGGTCGTCTCCCACCGGACCCTGCCCGACGCCGTCTCCGATCACCGCGCCGTGGTCGCCGAGATCGCCCTGGCCCCCTGAGCCGCGGGGCGTCGGGAATACGGCTGCTGCCCCTAACGGTCGTCCTCCATCCGCTCCAGACGCCTCTCGATCGCGCGCAGGCGTTCCTCCACTTCGCGCAGGGCCTCCTCCCGGGCGCGCAGGGCCTCCTCCCGGGCGCGCATGGCCTCTTCCTTGGCACGCTCGATCTCGCGCTCCACGTCGGGGCCGATCATCGCGAAGTCGCCCTCCTCACCGGTGGAGAAGTACACCATCCGGTCGAGCGAATCGAGCATGGGCATGATGTCGAGCAGCTCCCCGAACTCTTCATCCTCGAGGTCGGTCGAACGGTGGGACCAGCCGAGATCCTGCAACTCGGGCACGAGGTCCAGCTCCGTCGTCTGCCCTCTTCGGCGCACCGTCAGCGCGAGGTGGTCCCCCTCCTCCATCTCCATGAGGGCGCGACGGACATCCTGGATGGCATCGACCTCCTCCCCGGCGATTCGGGTGATGAGGTCATAGCGACGCATGCCCGCGCGATCGGCGGAGCCGTCGTCCTCGACGTTCGAGACGAGGATGGCGTGATCCGGGTCGACGCCGGCATGCGCGGCGAGGGCCGGCTCGACGGGCTCCAGCCACACGCCGATGCGCAGCCCGCGGGCGGCGGGGAGTGCCTGGAGGCGGATCAGGTGCTCGCGGAGGTCACGGTGCGGCCCGTGCGGGAGCGAAAGGAGCACGGTCTCCCCGTCGTCTCCGAGGATCACCAGCCGACCATCCTCCTCGACGATGCTCCCTGGCGGAACGGGCACGCCGTCCCGGATGACCGAGACCTCGTCGTCGTCCACCTCGATGCGGATGACGACCTCCTCCCTGTTCTTCTTCTCACCAGCGAAGGCGGGTGACGCGACCATCGCGCCGAGGACGGCTCCGAGGGTGGCGAGTCTCATGGTCCACATCACAGCTCCTCCAGGCTGGCGTTCGGAAGGACAGCGGGGACGGCCGCAGCCTGCCCCCACTCGTCGGTGCCGCGCTCGTACAGGCCGCGGGTGGTGCGGCGTTCGACGAGGCGTCGGAGATAGGTCACCTCGATGCCCTGGTCGTCGGGAAGGGAGCGGGTACCGACCAGGACCGAGGGCAGCTCGCCGACGATCCGAGTCTCGGGCGTATCTGCCTCGACGGTGCTCGCTTCCGGCACCGGCCCGGTTTGCGTCGTGGTGCTGGGAATGTCCATCAACGAGGTCCCAGCCCACATCAGCAGTGCGGCGGCCGCTGCGAGCCAGCCCGCATGCGTCTTCCAGCGGACCCGCGTCGGAAGGAGCGGGCCGAGATCGAGCGCTTCCGCCTCGTCCCCTGCGATGTCGACGGCTTGGACGAGGTCGCCGTGGTCGCGAAGCGCCAGACCCAGGCGCCGCCACGCGATGGGGTCGCGCTCTGCGATGACCTCGAGTTGATCCCAGTCCTCGAGGGTCGCCTCGTGGGTGACCATCCGGTCGAACAGGGTCTCTTCCATCCTCGTTTCCATGCTCACCTCCCACGCCCTGCCAGGGCGGGTCGGGGGATCTCGTCGGTCAGTGCCGCCCGCAGGCGTCGTCGCGCCCTGGCGAGCCGGGTTTCCACTGTCGTCTCGGGGATATCGAGCAGCGCCGCGATCTTCTTCTGGGACATGCCCTTCACCGCACGTAGCAGGAGGCACTCTCGCTGGTCCGGCGTGAGGATTTCGGTCGCCTCGAGCGTCCGGCGTGTCGCCTCGCGAACCGCCATCCGCTCCTCGTCGAATGCGGCCGGGTCGGGTCGCGAGACATCCGCGGGGCCGAGTGCTCGCAGGAACCTCCTCCGCGTCGTCGCCCGCCGCCCCGAGGACACCGCGGTGTTTCGCGCCAGCACCCGCAGCCAGGACCTCAGCCGCGTGGGGTCCCTCAGCTCGTGGATGTGGTCCAACAGGCCCAGCACGACCTCCTGCAACAGGTCGTCCACCTCCGCCTCGGCCGGCTTGTGGGCGAGCACGACCGCGGCGACCCAGCGGCGGTGAAGCTGCCAGAGCCGCTCGACCGCCCTCCGGTCCCCCTGGATGGCGCGGGCTACCAGTTGTTGTTCGTGTTGCGGGTCCATGCTCTTCACCAGGACGTGTGGGGAACAGATATCCGTCCGGGAAGTTGGCCAACGCCGATTCGACCCGGTGGCTCCCCCTCGAGGCCTCCCCTCCCACCCCTTCCAACCCCTGGTTGCACTCCTTGGGGGCGCGGTCCAGGATCCCAATACGCAGCAAGCAGAGGAGGCGTCGGTGGACGAGCGGGTGTGGGAAGAGCTGCGTGATCGCTACCTGAGCGGACTCCCACTCCATGCGAAGGCCCTGGCCGATGCGGTGATGAAGCTCCCGGACAGTGATCGTTCCGTCCGGAGGCTCGCGCACTCCCTCCGGGGATCCGGTGCGACCTATGGCTACGACGCGATCAGTGCCGCGGCCGCGGAGGTGGAGGACGGTGCGCCCGACGACCTTCCGCGTGCGGTTGGCATCCTCGTTCGGATCCTCTACGACGTCTCCGCATCCCAGGACCGCGGTCGCGAGGAGGTCACGGTCACAGTAGTGGGTGACGCGGCGGCCGAAGGGTTGGTGCGACGGGCGCTCGGGGTGCCCGGGCCGCGCATCGTCGCGGAGCGCACCGCCGCGGCCGCGAGGGATCGGCTGGAGCGGGAAGAAGGCTCGGTCCTGGTCTTGGAGTTGGTCCTCCCGGATGCGGACGGGCGTGACCTGCTCTCCTGGTTCCTCGGTCGTCCGGAGTCCGCTCTGGTCCCGGCCCTGGTCATCGGGGACTCGCTGGAGCCGCGCATCCGGAGCGAGTGCGTCGCCCTTGGCGCGGAGGCCTGCCTGGCGCAACCGGTGGAGCCGGACGCCCTGCGTGCAGCGGTGGAAAAGGCGTTGGCCGCGCGTGTCGTGCAGCCCGAGGAACGCATCTCCGCGCCCACCACGCCCGATCGCCACGCGTTTCGGCTCGAGCTGGCCACCCGGCGCGAGCGTGGGCGAACCGAGGGCGTTCCCGTCTTCGCCGCCTTCGTCACCGTGTTGGGTGCCACGGCGGACCTCATGGTGCCGTGTCAACTGCTGGGTGGGGCGCTGCCCGTGGGAGCTTTCGTTGCCCAGTGGTCGGAGCAGGTGATTGCCTTGTGCGTCGAAGCGCCGCGCCTCGGCGACGCGGAGAAGTTGGTGAGGCAGACGCTGCAGGGGCTCGCGGCGGGCGAGGGCGTGCCGGCGATGGCGGCGGGCGTGGTCGACGCGACCCGGGGGTCGATGGGTGACGTGCTCCAATTGGCGCACCGCATGTCGACGCTGGCCGCGACGGCAGGCCCGTCCTTCGTCGTCCGCGCCGAACCCGAGCTGCCCGCCAACCCGACCGTGGTGTACGTCGAGGACGATCCCCTCATCGCAGACGTCGTGCGGGCCGCCCTGGAGAGCGAGGGCATCGTCTTGGAGCATCATTTCACCGGGGAGGCGTTCCTCGAGGAGCTTCCCCGCCTGGATGCCGACCTCGTCCTCCTGGATGTGGAGCTGCCGGGCGCGGACGGCTTCGAGCTGCTGGAGCACATCCGCGCCCGGAAGGACCTCGACCGGATGCCAGTCGTAATGCTGACAGCGATGGGCCACCAGAAGCACGTCCAGCTGGGTTTCGAACTGGGGGCGGATGACTATGTGCCCAAGCCCTTCGAGGTCACCACCCTGCTGGCTCGCCTGCGAAGACACCTTCACGCTGCGGCGGCGCGGGCACGCCGATGACGAGGAGCACATCGCGAACGCTCGAAACGGTAGTGCTCGTAGAGGACGATGCGGACATCCGCATCGTGGCGACCGCTGCCTTGGAGTCGATCGGCGGGTTTCGCGTCATCGCGTGCCGCTCCGGCGAAGAGGCGCTGCGCACGATCCCGCAAGTGCGGCCCGACCTCGTCCTGCTCGACGTCGTGATGCCGGGTCTCGATGGCCCCCAGACCCTCACGCAGCTTGCGGAAGCCTATGACCTCTCGGAAACGGCGGTGGTCTTCATGACCGGGCGAGTCAAGTCGGAGGAGATCAAGGAGTACCTCGCACTCGGAGCGGCGGGGGTCGTCACCAAACCATTCGATCCGATGGGCCTGGCGGACCAGGTGCAGGGGATGTGGGATCGCCACCTCCACAGCCCCGGGTCATGAACAGCATTACCGCACCCGCGCCGAGAGCCGCAGATCCACCGTCGCCAGGGCCCTCTCTCGCCCGGCGAAGGGTACGCTCGCGCCCAACTCCATCCCGAAGCGCTTTCCGTCGCTGAACCGGAGCGCCAGGGCGCCGGC
Source organism: Deltaproteobacteria bacterium (assembly GCA_019307545.1). Classification (GTDB taxonomy): domain Bacteria; phylum Myxococcota_A; class UBA796; order UBA796; genus JAFDJI01. Next base: position 6,967 of record JAFDJI010000056.1, read on the forward strand.
CACGTAGTCGACCTCGTCGGTCATCCCGTGGCTGCTGGTGAGGTCGAGGACGAGGGCGAAGGCCCTTCCCGGTCGCCACTGTGCCCCAACGGTGGGGGATACCCCGAGCACCGGGCTGGCCGGCCCAGCCCCGGCCGCCACCTCGAAGGCGGCGGTAAGCTGCGCGTGGACCCGGATCCGGCTAACCCCGGCGTACACGGCGGCCAGGCCGGCGTCGAAGCCGAAGGGCCAGGCGTTCCGGTACAGCCCCGTCGTGGGGAGCACCACCTTTCCGTTCACTGCCAAGCTCGAGGAGTCGGTGGTGCGCACCCGCCGGCTCACCCCCACCGCGGTGAAGCCGGTGCCGAAGTAGGCATCGGGGAAGGGGGCGATCACCGAGTCGTACCGGGCCAACTCCAGGCGGGCGAAGACCTCGGTGTCCTCGTCAACCGCGAGGCTCCCGTCCAGGAAGCCGCTGGCCACGATGTGGCCGTAGAAGTTGTCGGTATCCATGACCAGGTAGGCACTGCCGAAGGTGCCCACCTCGGTGCGGCCGCACACCCGGTGCGCGCGGAGGAGGTCGCCGTTGAACAGGCCCGCGGTCACCGGACCGTCGGGCATCCCATCGAGGTCCGCGCAGGGATCGGCCCAAGCGAGCCCGGGGACGAGCAGGGCGAACAACGCCATTCTCATGGGCCACCTCATCGCATCACCGGGTTGAAGCCACCGCCATCGAGATCGAGGATGAACGGGTTGGTGACGGCCAGCGGGTACCCGTCGGGGGTGACCGCGGCGAACCAGTAGAGCGGGTCCTCCCGGTCCTGGGGGGTCTCGGGCACCTCCAAGGGGCCGACGTCCTCCAGACAGCTCTCCTCCGGGTCCTCGTCCAGCTCCTCCACGTCGCGCCAGTCGATGACCCCATCACCGTTGTTGTCGGTGGTGTCGGGGAAGCTGTCGCAGTTCAGGTCGGCGGCCTCCCGATGGGGGGTGCCGGCCTCCACCACCAGCCAGGCATCACCCGCTCCGGGGAGCAGGTCCGCCAGCGGGATGGTGGTGTCGAGCCGGAGGAAGTCGGCGGGATTGGAGCCGAAAGGTTCTGCGGGCTCGGGCAGGTCGGTGAGGGTGTGGACCTGCTCGCCGTTCACGAAGATCCGAACTTCCTCCACCGGCACCCAGGGCGCCGCGGAGACCGTGATCGCGAGGTCGCCACCCGCCTCTGGCTCGAACACTTCCAGGGACGGTGTCCGCACGGTGCTGGTGGCGTCGGTGGTCTCCACCAGCACCACCGGCCCGTTGGTGGGGAGAATCCGGCCCTCGCGGATTGCCTGGTCGAAGACCTCCACGTCGAAGTCGTCCAGGGTGGTCTCGGTCCACACCAGGTTGCGGGGCGTTCCGACCACGTTCTCGGTGAGGGTGTGGGAGTCGCTGTTGCCGGTGGCTGCGCGGAAGAACCCCTGGTCGAGGAGGTAGAACCAGAACTCCCGGTACTTCAGGTAGTCGAGGTTGTTGGTGCCGTTCATCACCTCCTGCACGTGGTAGTCGGCGTTGGAGAAGTCCGACCCCTCGGGGGTGTGGAGGAAGATGCTCTGGCCGGTGCCGTCGAACTCGGCCTTCAGGGGCATGTTGCCGTCGATCTCCAGCGAGTCGATCCACCCGTTGGCACGGCCCAGTTGGAGCGCGCTGAGGGGGTGGTTGAGCTGGCAGATCCCGGTCTCCGGGTCCCAGCCCTCCGCCGCCATCCGGGTCATGAGCAGGCCCGGCTCGGCCTTCTCGTCCCAGGCGGAGCCGCGCCAGGGCGCGTCGGGGTCGTACACCAGGGGCCAGAAGTTCCAGTGGCCGATGACCTTGGGGTTGGGGTCCTCGGGGACGAAGTTGAACAGGATGTGGCCGGTCGACTCCGTGCCCTCCACCATCTCCATCCGGTCGTAGGCCCCCAGCGCCTCCATGGCCTCCTGGTAGTTCGACACCACGTCGTGCTCGGTGGACACCAGCACCTGCACCCCCGTGGCCAGGAACGTGCGCACCCGGTCGTAGTCACCCATCTGGGCGTCGAAGGAGGCCGCTCCGTGCACGTGGAAGTCGCCGGAGAGGGTGCCGGGTGGCTGCAGATCGAGGTGCTCGATCTCCAACTCGATGGATTGGCCCTCGCCCGCGGTCACTGTGACCTCGGTCTCGCGCGCCAAAGTGGCGAAGGGTCCGGCGGTCGCGTACAGGTCGTAGGTGCCCGGGGGTACGCTGAGGGTCGTGGGGCCGGTCACCAGGACCCGGTTGCAGGCGGGGCTGTTGCCATGGGGATTGCCGAGGAGCGGGGCGCACTCGTCGAACCGCCCGAACATCTTGCCGCGGGTGGCGGCGTCGGTCTCGTCGTCCGCGGGGAGGACGAGCACCAGCACATGGTCCTCCACCCCATCGACGGTGGCGTTTATGGTCAACTCGCCCACGCCGGGAATTTCCACATCTCCGGTGTCTACCGGCGACTCGCCCACCTCGACCTCGGACGCCACGACCCGCCGACCGTAGGATTCCACCTCCACCAGATAGGACCGGTCGGTTGGCACCCGCGCCGAGAAGGCTCCGTCCGCCGCCGGCTCCACGTGACTCCAGGGGATCCGGTCCTTGACCGGGGTGCCCTCGGTGCCCTCCGAGATGACCACCGACGCCCGGAGCCCGGTGGACACCATGCTCGGACCGGACGGGGCGATGATCCGGCCGGAGATCTCGGTGTACTCCTCCCCGAAGAGTTGGTCCCGCACCTCCAAGGCGATGTCGGTAGCGCCCGCGACCGACGGCCCGTCGGCCACCGCGATGAACCGCTCGTAGGCTCGCCAGTCCCGCGGCATCACGATCTCGGCGGGCCGTCCCGCCCCGGAGACATCGTCGCTGATGAAGCTCGCCGTCTCCTCGATGTCGCAGGCGATGGTGGCGTAGCTGGTGGCCGGCTCCGCGTGGGCGCCGTTCGCCATGAACGGGACCTCCCGCACCGCATCGGCGATGGTGCTCAGCCCGAAGGATGGGTAGTCGAATCCCATGCCCGGGTAGGGGAGGAAGGGGAGGCTCTCCCGCCCGCCGAAGTACCAGCCGTCCTGCAGGGTCCAGCTCTCCGCGTCTGCACCCTCGTTGATCAGCTCCGTGCGCACCCGGATCCCAGGCTCGCAGGGGCGGACCTCGTAGCGGGTGGCGATTCGGAACTCGGGGTGTCCATCCAGAGCGCCGAGGAACTGCACCGCCTTGACGTCTCCCTCATCGAGGATGCGCGCCTGCTCGTACAGCGCCGCCTCCCCGGGGAGCAGGCCCGCCACCTGGTAGACATGGCGGAGCGAGTCCGTGCCCCCACGCGCGTACAGGTCGAGCAGCCCCCCGCCCGCCGGCCCGAGGTAGTGGGGGTGGTCCAGGGCGTCGATCACCGCCACCACCTGGTCGTTGGCCAGGACGAAGTCGCCCGCAGACGCCAGCACGTTGGGACCGGTGCCGATTCCCTCCCCGGGGGCCAGCACGTACACCTCGGTCATCCCGCCGTCGCAGGTGAACGCCAGCCCCTCGCAGGGGGAGGCGAGGACACAGTCCGCGTCGTCTCCGAGGCACCCCTCGGGGGTGCACGCGGTGGTCAACAAGGAGCCGGCGCCGAGCGCGACGATTAGGAAGAAGGGATGGTTCATGTGGGCCATGGTAGCAATGAACCATCGGGATTCGATCCGGGAGGCGGACAAATGTCAAAAGGAAGGCGCACCCTCCTGAAAACGGTTCTCGGCGTGGTCCTGGGACTGGCGCTGCTCTGCGGCGGCGGCCTGATCTGGCTGGTGCGGAGCGTCCCCTCTCCCCAGGGAGACCTGATCGAGGTCGACGGCCTGGCAGGCGTCCACACGGGAGGCGCATGGGTGTGGGTGGTCCGCACCGCGGAGGGGGCGGTGCTCGTCGACAGCGGTGGCGCCACCGAGCCGACCGCCCTCCTTGCGCAACTGGAGCGCATGGGGCTGACCCCGGACGACATCCACACCGTCCTGCTGACCCACGGCCACTCCGATCACACCGCGGGGCTGGGGGCCTTCCCCGAGGCAGAGGTCATCGCCGGCCCGGGGGAGGCGGCTCTCGTTCGCGGTGAGAAGCCGCCGGGCGGGGCACTCCCGCGGATGTTCTCCGGGATGGCGGGTCACCCCTGGGAGGGGCAGGTCCGCGAGGCGCGGGACGGTGAGGTCCTGGTGTTGGGTGGGGAAGCCTTCCAGGTGATCCATGTGCCGGGCCACACCGGCGGGAGCACCATGTACCTGTGGCGCGACACCCTGTTCTCGGGTGATTCGCTCGGCGCCTTCGGCGGAACGGTCGGTCTGTTGCCAGCCCTCTTCGCCGACGACATCGACCAGAACCGCGCCTCGCTCCACAAGCTCCTCGACCTCGAATTCGCCCGCATCGCCGACGGTCACGGTGGCCTCGAGGAGAATGCGAAGGACAAGCTCCACGCCTTCCTGGGCGGGTAGTCCTTGCTGCGAAGGGGGGAGTCACTCCGAGCGTCCGCCTTCGCCTGCGGAGGGGGCACGAACCTCCCTTTCGCCGGCAGAGCAACCCCGAGCTTCTCTTTTTGCGGGCAGAGCCCCCCCGAGCTTCCCTTTTCGCGGGCAGAGCCCCCCCGAGCTTCCCCTCATGCCGGCGGAGCCCCCTCGAAGTTACTCCCATGCCGGCGGAGCCCCCTCGAAGTTACTCCCATGCCGGCGAAGCCCCCTCCAAGTTACTTCCGGGGTAACTTCGGAGGCACTCCGCCCTGCCAAAGGTGACTTCAGGGGCACTCAGCCGACGCGCCCGGCGTCCGCGGCAGCTAGAACTGAATCCCAGCGAAGAACCCCGGCCAAGCGACGATCTCCCCAGCCGATGGGTTCTCC
>JAFDJI010000436.1 GCA_019307545.1 Deltaproteobacteria bacterium
CGAAGACCTCCCCATGCGTGGAGGCCTCGAAGCGCCCCTCACTGAACCAGCGGACACCTCCATCGTCCAGCGAGCGGACCTCGTATTCGAGCCGATCCACGCTGGTGTCGCCGAGGGTGATGGAGGCTCCGGAAGTGTTGGTCACCGTGGTCTGAATCCACAGGGGCGCCTCGGCGATGACGACCGCGTCGCCCAGCAGCCTGCTCGAGAGGGTGAGCGGCGCAGCCCCCTCCGTGGGGACGGCCTGCGCGGCCATCGAGGGCAGGGGATTGTCGGTCACCGCTTCGTACAACTCGGCCACGACCTCGGGCGGCGGAGGGAAGTCCGGCCCCTGCTCGAAGGCGAACCACGCGCGTCGATCCCCAAACGTGACGTGCATGGTCTCGGTGTACCCGCCCTCGTCGTCCACGGTTTCGGACCACTGGTAGGTCCCGGACACCTTCTCGAGCTTCGGGAGGATGGCCTCGATCGGCGCCAGGAACCCTTGTTCGACGCGACGCGCGGCAGGCCGCATGAGCACCGAGGTGGAGAGCGGATGAGGCGCGGGACCCCCGCCCCACTCGGCGGGTGGCGTGGCCAGGGTGGGGTACGCGACGTCCGTGCGCGTCTCCCACCACCCGTCGGGTTTGAGCACGACGACGATCCACTCCGTTCCCCGCGGCACACCGTCGCCGTGGTCGATGTCCATGACCCGGGTCCACACGATCGACCAGGCGTCCCCCACCTCCTCTACGCGATCAGGCGGTCGGTCCGCAGCGTGGGTGCCCGCGCACGCCCCCCCGCCAACCGAGGCCAGGAGCCACTGCGAAACCACCCGGAACAGGCCACCGAGCCGAAAACGAGCCATGTGTCAATCCCTCTCGAGGATCTCCGTCGTCTCCCGGCAGGTGATCCCCTGCTCCTCCAGCTCCGCGAGGATCGGCTCGAACATCTCCGGCTCGAGCGGGCCGTGCACCCCGATGAAGCCGAAGGGGCGCTCGAGGTGGGTGCGGACGGCGACCGCCAAGGGGAGCGAAACGGTGCGGGCCATCGAGGAGTCGCCGCCGGGAATCCCGAAATCCACAAGGTTCATGGTGGTCCGCTCGCGGTGATCCGGGAACGCGCTGACGACCTCGTGGTGCATGAGGATCATGTCCCGCTGTCCGGGCTCGTACTGCATGTGTTCGAGCATGGCCGTCGCCAGCGCACCCCCAGGGGACCACACGTACTCTCCCGGCGGGTCATCCGAGAACATCCCGAACCACCGGAGGCTCTCGACCCATTCGTGGGAGACGTCCACCCCGAGCCGGGCCGCCATGGCAGCGGCGAGGTCGGCCTCCGGCGTCACCCCGAGGATGCCGCGAACGATGCTGGCGAGGGTGGCGCCTTCGGGGATCTCGGAGACGAAGTCGAAGAGGCCGGCGTCGATCCAGGCCTGCCAGCGGGCACAGTGACCCGGGTAGCGAAGGGTCCCGCGGTAGACCGTGGTCGCGCCGTCGAGGCCATAGCGATCCTGGTACTCCAGGGAGTCCCGATTGGGGTAGGCCTCGAAGGAGCCGACGCCCTCCACCTCGAGGTGGTGCATATCGGTGAGCGCGCGTCCCGCGGGGACCTCCCGGAGCTTGCCGTCCCACAGGAAGCGGGCGCTGTTCAGGGCGGCGACGAGGACGGCACGCGCCGACCAGGAGAACTTGTAGTCGACACCGTTGGACGACTCGGGGGCGGGGAGGCCGCCGCAGTAGGACTTGAAGCCCGTGATGCGTCCATCGCGGCCCCAGACATCGTGGAAGATGCGCATCGCGGACATGTGGTCGATGCCCGGGTCGACGCCGCACTCGTTGAGGAAGAGCAGGCCCTTTTCGCGCGCGGGCCCATCCAATGCCTGCATGGCGGGGCTGATGTACGAGGTGGTGGCCAGGTCCTTGCCGTGGTCCAGACAACGCTCGGCGACACGGGGGTGCAAGGGCGCGGGAAGCAGGCTGACCACGAGGTCGTGTGCGGTGACGAGCGCGTCCAGGGCGGCCCCGTCCTCCACGTCCAAGGGGATCGCGCTGGCGTGCGGGTGGCCCTCGACGACGCGTTCGGCATTGTCGAGAATGCGATCCGCCACCGTGAGGCGAATCCAGGGGGTTCCGAGCAGGTACTGCACGAGCGGTCGGGACACGAACCCGGCGCCCAGCACGAGGACACTTCTGGTGTTCGACATGGTCTGGGCGACTCCCCTGGAAGGGGGGGATGCTACCGGAGGAAGCGCTCGAGGTACCGGTACTCGGGCATGAACTCGCCTCGGAGCAGGATGATGGCGCGCTTCATCGAACCGGGGAGATCGAGCGCCTCGGGCGGAAGGGTGAAGTCGGTGTCGAGCAGCGCGGGCATCATCGGCAGCAACACCTCGCTGAAGTCCTCGGAGGCATCCTTGGGCAGCTCGCCGGGGAGAAAGTCGACCCCCATCACCAGGAGGCCCGGGCCGTCGTTTCCGTCGATGGCCTCGTCTCGAGCCGGGTCGTAGACGAAGGCTGGCACGTCGGGCGTGGTGACATGGGTAAGGCACTCGATGGCGCCCTCGATGTCGCAGCTGATGTCTCCGACGGCCTTGAGGCGGGGCGGCTCGTCCCCTGCGAACGATTGCCGGAGGAAGTCCCGGGTGAGCAGGCGGGGGCTGGCCTCGGTCCAGAATATGCAGTTGAACAACACGTCGAGGTGGACCGCGTGCCGCTCGAAGGCGCCGCGATAGCGCTCCGGGTGGTCGAAGAAGTCTTGAAGATCGAAGGCGACGCCCTCGTCGCGGGGAACGACGGTGTGCTCCTCCTTGAATACGACCAGGGTGATGCGGTCCCGCCGGACGTCGGTGCGCGCGCGCAGGGCGGGAAGCTCGTCGGGGGTGATCTCCTGGTAGGGGAGCATCCGCAGAAGGTGCTGGGCGCCTCGAGAAGTGTTGCCATAGCCGGTGATGCCCACCACGAAGGGGGCGAGTTGCTCGGGCAAGCCGTCGTGCCGGATCGAGCGCCCGAGGTCCCGGAAGGCCTCCTCGACGAGCGCCAACTCACCGTACTCCCAGGTGCGGTCGAGGGCTGAGAACGGATTGGAGACGCCCTGCCCCTCGAGACGCCGACCCAGGGCGTACAGCGTGTCGACCACGCCGGCAACCCCCGCGTACCAGGAGAAGAAGATGAGCCGCCGACCGTCATCGCTGGTGATCTTCTCGTAGTCGAGGAGGGTGCATCTCAGGTCGACCAGCCGCCGCAGCATCCCCATGTTCTGCGCCTGGCCCTTGATGACGTGCGAGAAGAACAGGTAGGTGCCGAACTCGCGGAAGAGGGCCGTGGGGATCTCCTTGACGCCGATCACGACATCGGCGTCGGAGGCATCGTCGACCAACTCGGCGCCCACGGCCTCGTAGGCTTCGTTCAGGAAGACGCGCGCGTCGGAGCGTTCGACGAGGACGCGGGCGTCGGCGGAGCGGATCAGCATACCCACCGCTTCGGGCGTGAGGGGCACGCGCCGTTCGAAGAAGCTCTTGGTCTCGCGACGGATGCCGAGGGTGTTCCGAGACATCTACTCTTTCCCCTGTTCGAGGGCCGCCAGCAGGGCCAGGTCTGTTCTCTTCAGGTCGCGCATGGCTCCCCTCCGGGGCGAAACAGTACCGTACCGTGTTGCCGTCGCGGAACGGGGGTGCGCACAGCAGGCTCAACGTGTCGCCGCCACATGGATCTCTCGGGCACCGAGCAGGGTCACTATGGAGAAGAGGAGTCCCCCCGGACGAACCAGGGCTACCTCGACCTGCTCCCAGGCAGCCGCATGTAGGGCTCGCGCAGGTGGCGAATCGATCCGATAGTTGTGCAGGAATCCGGATGGGGTAGACCAATGAGATCCATCTGCTTGCTCCTCTTCATCGGCGTGCTTGGCTGCAACAACGGTGACACGGACACGGACACGGACACGGGCATCGACGGCGACGCCGATACCGATTCGGACACCGACACCGACTCGGATACCGACACCGACTCGGACTCGGACTCGGACTCGGACTCGGATACCGACTCGGACTCGGACTCGGACTCGGATACCGACTCGGACTCGGACTCGGACTCGGACTCGGACTCGGACTCGGATACCGACTCGGACTCGGACTCGGATTCCGACTCGGACTCGGACTCCGACTCGGACTCCGACACCCTTCACTTCCTGGACACGGGCATCATCGTGTGGGCCCTGAAGGGCACGGCCACGGTGAGTAAGACCGCGCCATCGTGGACCGGCACCCACACGATGTACGACGAAGTCGTCACTCTGCGAAGTGGACTACACGGTCGTGCTTGCGGGCACACCGGCGATCGCGTTGCCGTGCGTCGGCTGCGAATTCGCGTTCAAGCTGGACTACTCCGCCCCCACTGCTATCCGGGAGGATGGCAACGCCTACTGCACCGCCTACTACTCGAGCAGCAGTGTCTTGACGGATGCCCCGCCGTGGGAAGCCTACGGCTTGGGCTACCACACCGACTACGCGGGGTGGGGTCCCACATTGATGCTGTACTACCCACCGTACGCCATCTACCCGGCTAGATGGGAGGCCCAGGCTAGCGGTATGGCAACCTATTCCGCCGGCACCTTCACCTTCGACTGGCCGGTTTCCTACTACACGTACTACTGATGCCGCGCCCGATCTGGACCTCATGAGAGTGCCCATGACCGCACGAATCACCGGTGAAGAGCTCGACGCCCTGATCGAGCGCGTGTTCCACCCCACCCCCGACGACCATCGGCTCGCCATCCTCGTCGACCTTCCCGACGGCGTCGTCCCGGACAACGACGACTGGAAGATCCGGCGGGATCTCGCCCAAAACTGGGCACGGGCGCTGTCGGCACGACGGGAGCAAAGTGGTCGGTCGGTGAGCCTTGTGCTCTATCGGAACGCGCGTGCGAACAACGCAGACCTGCCCGCACAAGCCTGGGTGTGGGACGCAGAGCGAATCGCATCGCAATCCCTTCCGGCCTCCGCGGACGACCTCGATCCCGCCGAGGCGCTCGCCATGGACGACGTGCTCGCCACGCACTCCCTGGTCCTGGCGCCCACCGAGTTCTCCGCGACTGCTCCCCTGAAGATCGCCGCCCCGAAGCATGGATTGAGCGCCGCGACCATGCCAGGCTTCCTGCCGTCGATGATCCCCGCCTTGCGGCTCGACTACAGCGAAATCAACCGCCGCTGCGAGGTGCTCAAGGACCTCCTGGACCGCGCCGAGCGGGCCCGCTTCGTGTTCGTGGTGGACGGAACGGACCGTCACGAACTGACGCTCGACCTGCGGTACCGGACCGCTCACGCCTCGGGCGGCCTGATCCGGGAGCGGGGAAGGGCCGGAAACCTGCCCTCGGGCGAAACCTACATCGTGCCCTACGAAGGAGAGCAGCCCGGAGCGCGGAGCCGGTCCGAGGGGACGCTTCCGGTGCAGTTCGAAGACGAGGTGGTGGTCTACCGCATCGTCGAGAACCGGGCCGTGGAGGTCCTCGATGCCGATCGCGGCGGCCGGGCCGCGTCCGAAGCCGACCGCCTCCGCGACGAGCCCGCCTACGGGAACATCGCGGAGCTGGGTCTCGGGGTGCTCGACGCCTTCGGAGTGGAGCCCTGCGGTGAAGTGCTCCTCGACGAGAAGCTCGGCCTGCACATCGCATTCGGCCGCAGCGAGCACTTCGGCGGCCAGGTCGGGCCGGGGGACTTCTCGGCCCCGGACAAGGTGGTGCACATCGACCGGGTGTACGTGCCGCTTCTCCAGCCCCGGGTGGCAGTACGCCAGGTCGCGCTGGACCTGCCCGACGGGGAAATCGAGCTGATGCGGGACGGATCGTACGCGATCAGATTCTGAGGGTTGCTGGGCCCCACC
>JAFDJI010000437.1 GCA_019307545.1 Deltaproteobacteria bacterium
AGTGCGCCACCTCCGCAGGCGAGGGCGGCGATCAGTGTGACGGGGACGGCGATGAGGGTCGGTGAGGGGTGGGGACGATGGCCGTCAGCATCGCGTCTGGTCCGCGGCGAACCGGGCGCTGCTCGATCGAGCAGGTGGGGCGTGGGCGTCGTCAGGTTTCAGCCTCTGCACAAGGACTGTAGCTTCAGGAGATCACCTAGGTTGTCGGCCGTGATCTTTCCCGTCGTCCACGCCTCCTCGACGGTGAGCCAGCCAGAGAAGAGGGCGACGAAGGTCGTGCTGTCGAGTTGGACCGTGGAGGTTGCATCCTTGTGCCAGCCGGGTTTGGCGAACGCTGTTCCGTCTGAGACCACCAGGATCCACGGGTCACCGTCACTGAATTCGAAATTCATCAGCGCGTCCCAGTCGCCAGCTTTTTCGGAGTCGAAGCTGGCCTCCAGTTCCCCGAACTTTTCCCCGACCGTGGGCAGGGTCCTGGTGATCGTAGCCCCGTCGGCCAACTGCTCCTCGTCCCCCTCGTCCCAGAGGGTGCCCGCCTCCTCGAACCACCACGAAAGGTCGTCGAGGCTGGCGTCGAAGTCCCCGGTCGGCTCGATGGCGAACAGCTCCCCGCCTCCCGGGTAGCGCGCCGACACGAACACCAGCGTCCCCCGGCGCAGGTGGGCATTCAGCGCGGGGATCGTGGGGATCGGAGCGTGCACCTCGGTCAGTTCCGCGGAGGGCTCGCCGTGCAGGATGGACAGCTCGAGCTCCCAAGACGGGTCGAGCCAGTCGAACCCCGCTGGCAGGGGTCGCACGTAGCTGGATTCCCAGTCTCCGGAAGAGGCGCTCCCAACCCACATCTGGCCGGGTAGCGCCTGCGCCGCCGGAGCGGCCAGGAGGCCGGAGAGCAGTAGCAGACTCGTGGCAAGGGCTGTCTGTCGCATGGTCGTCCCCCGTGTCCTGGTCAAAGGTAGATGGCCCGGGCACGATCTGAATCGGTCTGATGACCGAGGGGTGGGGACGATGGGCACTGTTTTGCCTGTCCTCAGACAGGGGACGGTCACCTCGCGATCTCCGCCATGGGTTGCCCAAAGCAGCTCAACAGGATAAATGGTTAAGCCATTTAGTCAATGAGGCGAAAATGGAGAAGATCAACGCTCCCCGCGCGGTCGACCTCGTCGCCAACCGTCTGCGCGAGGCGGTGCTCTCCGGCGAGTTCCCTCCTGGGGCGTTTCTGCCGCCGGAGCGGGAGTTGTCCGTGACCCTCGGGGTCTCTCGCCTCACCCTGCGCGCCGCCGTCTCCCGGCTGGAGGCGGAGGGCCTGCTGCGTGCCCGGCAGGGGTCCGGGGTGGTGGTGCTCGACTACCGCACCGAGGCGGGGGTGGAGTTGCTCACCTACCTGCTCGCCGACGGCGACATCGCGCTCCTGCGACCCCTCCTCCAGCTAAGGCGCGCCATCGCTGTCGAGGCGATGGCTGTCGCCTGCGCCCAGGCCACCGACGAGGACATCGCCCGCCTTTCCGCCCTCGCGGAGGAGTTGGCGCAATCCGAGGACCTCGACCGGCTCGCCGAGGGGAACCTCGACTTCGTGCGCGCGGTCATCCGACTCGCGGACAACCTGCCCCTGGAGCTTCTCTTCAACACCGTCGTCCGGGTTTTCCGAACCCGGCCCGAACTGTCCGCGGCGATGCTGGCCGACCCCGACGCGGTGCGTGCCAGCTTTCCGTTCATCGTAGGGCTGATTCGAAGCCGCGAAGCCGACCGGGCCCGCACGCTGGTGCGCGGCGCCCTTGAGGCCATCGACACCGCGACCCTCGCTGCACTGGAAATCGCATGAAGACCGCGTTTCACGTCGTCTACACCGTGCTCGCCCTGAACTTCTTCATCCCTGTGCTGTTCTACGTGTTCGACGGCGCGGGCACCGTCGAGAACTGGGCATGGCTGGGCGAGTTCCTCGGGGGTCAGCCCTACGCCCACACCGAGGACAGCATGTTCTGGCGGGTCCTGGGCATCGCGAACGTAGCGACCCTGGGTTTCTGCTGCGTGCTGCTCCAACTCGACCTGCGGAAGTGGTTCCCGGTGCTCACCCCGCTGGTGTTCCTCAAGGGGTGCGCCTCCCTAGGGTTCGGGGTGGCGTTCCTGCTCGAGGGCTACCCGCAGTACCTCGCCGCCTGCCTGTTCGACGCGGTGACGGTGGCCGCGATGTTGTTCTTCGCCATCCGGGCACGGCGCACCCTCGACGGACACGCTCCCTAGGGGACGCGTCCCACCTCGGCCACTGCCTCTTCTTCCCCCCGGTTCCTCGGAGGACCCATGCGAATCTCTCTGTCTGTCCTGTTTGCACTCACGGGTTGTACCTTCGGCCCGGAGGGTTCGTCCCCTGACCTCTCCGCTCCCGGCGGGACGCCTCTCGAGACGGGCCTGTTCGTACCTGGCGACTCCACCTCCGAGCGGACCGCCCTGGACCTGGCCTTTGCGCACGTCCAAGAAGACGCGGACCTGCTCACCGGCGTCGATGGGCTCGAGCCCGGACGGGTCACCATCGACCGCTTCGGCGGTGCGCACGCGCGCTTCCAGCAGACCCTGGACGGCGTGCCCATCCTCGGCGCCGAGGCCATCGTGCACCTCGCAGACGATGGGTCCTTCGCCGGCTACACGCCTGCGCTGCTCCCCAGCCCTCGGGTCTCCACCCTTCCGCACCTCACCGCCGACCAGGCCACAGACCTCGCGGTGCTCTCGGTGGGCGGTTGGCACACGGTGACGGGCATGCCCGACGCCGACCTCGTGATCGTGCCCGACCCCCGCGGAGCCCATCTGACCTGGCGGGTGCAGATCGCCCAGTTCGAGCCTGGTGCCGAGCCGGCTGCACCCCTGGTGTTCGTCGATGCCGCCTCCGGCGAGGAGGTGCGATCCTACGACAACCTCAAGAGCGCCCCCCTGACCAGCTCGACCCACGACACCTACGACGCGAACAACCAGACCTCCTACGACTTCTCCGACTACCTACTCGCTGATGATGGCGACCTCGTCGCCCTGGCGGCCCATCAGAACATGGGTCTCTCCCTCTCCTACTTCGCTGTGGCGCATGGACGGGACAGCTTCGACGGCTACGGGGCCCTGGTCGACAGCGCCGTCCACTACGGCTCCGACTACGTCAACGCCTTCTGGTACGGCGACGGGTTCTACTTCGGTGACGGCGACGGGACCCGATCCGATCCACTGGTGAGCCTGGACATCGTGGCGCACGAGTTTGCCCACGGCGTCACGGACTACACCGCCGACCTGATCTACCAGGGCGAGTCCGGTGCCCTCAGCGAGGCGACCTCCGACATGTTCGCGGCCGCCGTCGAGGCCACCCAGCCGGGAGCGACCTACCAGGACATCTGGTGGGTCGGCGAAGATGTCTGGCTCGAAGCGCCCGCCCTCCGCTACATGGACGACCCGGCCGCGGCAGGCGACCCCGACTACTACCCCGACCGCCTGATCGGAGACGCGGACAACGGCTACGTCCACTCGAACTCGGGCATTGCCAACCTCTGGTTCTACCTCCTCTCTGAAGGCGGTAGCCATCCCACCGGTAAGACGAGCAACGAGGTCACCGGCATCGGCATCCAGACGGCCGCGGAGATCTGGTACGACACCCTCGTTCACCGGATGACCCGCACCACCAACTTCACGTCCGCTCGGGCCCAGACCCTGGCTGTCGCAGCGCAGCACGGCCAGTCCATCGTGGACTCGGTCGCCGGTGCCTGGGATGCGGTGGGCGTCTTCCCGGTGACGGTCACGGTGCTCACCGAGATCGGCTTGCGCAAGCTCCGCCCGGGCAAGGAGTTCCAGACCTCCATCGACAGCGTCGCTGACGACGCGATCCGCTTCGAACTGTACAGCAACAACGGTGACGCCAACCTCTACGTCCGGTTTGGCGCCCCGCCCACCCTCACGGACTACGACTGTCGGCCCGACGTCTATGGCCCGGTCGAGACATGTACCTTCGAGCCGGCGGAGGAGGGCACCTACTACGCGATGGTGACCGCCCCCTCGCCGGTGTCGGGCGCGACCCTCACGATCTCTTCCCTCCACTACGGCGCATCCTGCGAAGGCGTTGGCGACGGCGATGGCGACGGTGCCTGCGACGACGTGGACCCCTGCCCGGTCGACAATCCGGACGACTGGGATGGGGATGGCGTCTGCGACAGCAATGACCCCTGCCCGTACGACAACCCGGACGACTTTGATGGGGATGGCGTCTGCAACAGCGATGACCTCTGTCCGCACGACAACCCGG
>JAFDJI010000057.1 GCA_019307545.1 Deltaproteobacteria bacterium
ACCACCAGCCGGCCCTCGCGGAAGCCCCCGTCGGCGTGCAGCGCATAGGCCGGGGTCCAGGTCGCGCCATCGACCCGGTAGCTGATGGACACCGTCGCCTCGCCCTCGCCCTGTACGTGCACCACCAGCCGTCGGGTAGGGGCCCACCGGCGCCAGATCCCCTCGGAGGAGGCGCGTTCCAGGTCCCGTGCACGGCGCCGCCGCTCCTCCTCCGCCTCCTCGATCTCCCGATGCATCGGGTGGAGTTGGTCGTCGAGGTCCGTGGCCCAGGTGCGCAGGGCGGCCTGGATGTCGATCCACGTCGCGACGACACTCGGATCGGGCACTCGCTCGTTCTCGTCCTCGGGGTGGGCGGGGACCACGTGCTCGAGGGCCTTCCGTTGGAGCGTCAGCAGGTCACGGCGAATGGTGAGACGGGTCAGGTTTCGCTCGGCCTCCTTGAGCGCGGTGACCGCCGCGATCTCCTCGGTACGGTCGATTCCGGCCACATCCAGCGCCATCTCCACCCGGGTCAGCGCCGCGCCCTGCACCTCGACCCGCAGGCTCCGCTCGTTGAGGAGGAGCGGCAGCTGGGACACGCCGATTCGGCCCTCCTCGATGGGAAGGACGCCCTCGCGCTCGACCAGCGCGCCATCGCGGTGGACGGTCACCCGGGTGATGGGAAGCGTCTCGCTCGTCATGACGGTCTCACCAGGAGGAAGGGTGCGGTGGGGGGGAAGGTGCGGAAGGCGTCGCCCACGTAGACGTGCTGGCTCACCCGGCGGAGCAGGTCGTACATCCCGCCGAACACCAGGCGCGGGACGATGCCCCGGTAGTTGGAGCGGACCGCGGGGAGGGTCGAATGGGTGGTCGCGGGGACCACGCGGTAGTCGATGTGCACCTCGCCGGGTGCACCCTCGGTCCCCTCGTTGGCGTCCTGGGCCACGTAGTAGCCGGGGCCGGTGAACCAGGTGTACCAACGGGGACCCTTGTTGTAGCCGAGCCCCTGGCCCTCTACCCGTACGAAGACCTTGGCGAATCGGTTGAACAGCCGGATCGGGAGGCCGTTCTTCCCCAGGCACTCGACCGGCTCGCCACTCGGGTCGAGCAGGTCGTCCAGGTAGACGGGGTTGCCCTCGGCCATGGCGAACAGCTTCTTCATCTGGCGCCCCGAGACCCCGTACATCCACTTCAGGCGGTCTTCGTGGGTGGCCTGGTCGAGGGCGGTCGCCAGGGCGTCCAGCGATTCCACCTCGTGGGGCTTGGGGATGGTCCGAGGTGCAGCAGTGGCAGCAGCGGACATCTGGGCCTCCTCGAGACGCGCGGACGGAGCCGATCCCTGACCCGTTGGTCGGGGATTGTCAACGGGTGGCGGTCCGCACCAATGTCTTGGCTGCGGCGTCGTGCTACCTGGTACGTTTGGAGGTCGCGTTGGGGCTGCAGGAGCTGTTCGACGCCGCCCGCGACGCCGCCGCGGAACGGGCTTGGGGCGCAGCCGTGCAACTCGCACGCGAGGGGGCCGTTCATGGCGTTGGAGAT
This sequence comes from Deltaproteobacteria bacterium, assembly GCA_019307545.1. Classification (GTDB taxonomy): domain Bacteria; phylum Myxococcota_A; class UBA796; order UBA796; genus JAFDJI01. The sequence goes on from JAFDJI010000057.1 coordinate 1,519, forward strand.
GACGGCGAGGAGGTGCGTCTCCGGGTGAAGGCCCCGGGGCGAGCGCTCCCCCACGAGGTCTACCTGTGGCCGGAGGACGTGGACTGGGGGTGTGACTGCGGGCTGCCCGGCGACCCCTGCATCCATGTGTGCGCCGCCGTGATCTCCCTCCGCCGGGGACAGCTGAAGGGGGTGGCGCTTCCAGAGCCAGAGCGGGAGTACCGGGTGGAGATGCTCTATGCCTTCGCCACCGATGGCCACGCGCTTCGTGTTGGACGCCGCGTGCTGTGGCCCGACGGCCACAGCTCCCACCTCGAGAAGACGCTTTCCGAGGAGAAGGTGCTCGCCTCTCGCGGTGACGTCCAGGCGGAGAGTTTGCTCGCGCTGCTCCCGCCCGGTCCGCTGTCTGCGGAGGTGCTGCGGCGGCTGCTCCGCATCCTGGAGGGACGCCCGAAGGCCACCCTGGACGGCCGCCCGATCTCCCTGTCCGCCGAGCCACTGCTGTTCCGGGTTCGGGTCACCGACGACGGGGACGGGTTCAAGGTGGGGCTGTACCGGGAAAGCGGAGTGGCCGGCTGGTTCCGAGGCGCCGCGCTGGTCGGGGACACGCTACGCCCGACGTCCCATGGCGAGCTTACTTCGGACCAGCGCCGTCTCCTTGTGCGCGGGGTGACCTTCGGGCAGGAGGAGGTGAGCCTGCTTGTCGGGGACTACCTGCCAAAGCTCCGTGAGCGCATTCCGGTCGACCTGGAGACCGCTCGCCTTCCGCAGACCGAGCAACTCGTGCCCGTGGTCGAGGTGCACCTGGCCGAGTGCGTCGCCGGGCTGGAGGTGATCTCCCGGGTGGTGTACGGGGAGCCCCCGGTGGCGGTGGTGGAGCAGGGGGTGCTCAAGGCGCTGGGCACGGTGGTGCCCGGGCGGGACCTTCCCGCTGAGCGCATTGCGGTGCGGGCCTTCGAGAAGCGCACGGGCTTGATGGTGGGGATACGGCGGGTGTTGCCCCCGGAGCGGGCGGCCACGTTCCTGAACGAGCAGCTTCCCCTGTACGAGGGGCCGGTTCGCAACCGCGTCACCCCGGACCGGTTCCGGGTGGAGCAGCTTCCCGTGGAACCCTCGCTCTCGGTCCGGGAGGCGGCTGGGGAGCGGTTCGCGCTGGACGTGGCTTTCTCCTCCGAGAGTGGGAGCGCGGATCCCCAGGCGGTGTTGCGCGCCTGGAGCACGGGACGCGCACTGGTTCCGCTGTTGGAGGGGGGGTACGCGCCCCTCCCGCTGGACTGGCTCGAGTCCCACGGGGCCGTGTTGCGCGAGATCCTGGAGGCGCGGACGGTCGACGGCACGGTGGCGCGCCAGTCGACCGCAGCGTTGGTAGAGCTGCTGGAGGACACCCGCGGCGACGTCCCGCCCGACCTGGACAAGCTGCGCGCCTTCCTCGAAGGAGAGGGCGGACTTCCGGACCTCGCGCTTCCCACGAATTTCGTAGGAGAGCTCCGCGAGTACCAGGAGACAGGCGTGCGTTGGATGGGTTTCCTGCGCGACGTCGACCTCGAGGGGATCCTTGCGGACGACATGGGGCTCGGCAAGACGGTGCAGGCCCTGGTGGCCTTGGCCCAGACGCCTGGGCCCCACCTGGTGGTCGCGCCGACCTCGGTGCTCCGCAACTGGGAGCGGGAGGCTGAGCGGTTTCTCCCGGGGCTCTCGGTGAACCTGTACCACGGGTCGTCGCGCGCGCTGGATGGGGCGGCGGTCACCCTCACCTCCTACGCCCTGCTCCGCCTGGACCGGCATGTCCTGGGCGACCGGGACTGGGGATACGTCGTCTTGGACGAGGCCCAGGCGATCAAGAACCCCCGCTCCCAGACCGCGCGGGCGGCGTGTGGCCTGCGCGCCAGGCATCGCCTCGGGCTCACCGGCACCCCGGTGGAGAACCGCCTCGAGGAGCTGTGGAGCCAGTTCCGGTTCCTGATGCCGGGGTTTCTCGGCTCCCAACAGTCCTTCCGGGAGCGGTTCTCGATCCCCATCGAGGCGGGTGACCCCCAGGCACGAGAGGCGCTGCGCCGCCGGATCCGGCCCTACGTGATGCGTCGCCTCAAGAGCCAGGTGGCGCGCGAGCTGCCACCCCTCACCGAGATGCTCATCCGCTGCGAGATGCCTCCGCCACAGCGCAGGGTCTACGACGCCGTGCGCGCCGCCGCGTACCAGGATGTCCGAAAGGTCCTGGGGGCCGACTGGAAGCGGACCATGGCCTTCGAGGTGCTCGAGGCCCTGCTCCGCATGCGCCAGGCGTGCTGCGACCCGGCGCTGTTGCCCGGTGACCATGGCCACGTTGGCTCGTGCAAGCTCGACGAGTTGGAGGACCTGTTGGTGGAGTTGGTGGTCGAGGACCACAAAGCGTTGCTGTTCTCCCAGTGGACGTCGCTCCTCGATCGCGTCGAGCTGCGGCTCGCCAAGCTCGGTATCGAGTGGGTCCGCCTCGACGGCAGCACCCGCAACCGGCAGGACGTGATCGACGCGTTCCAGGATCCCCAAGGCCCGCCGGTTTTCCTGCTTTCACTCAAGGCGGGTGGCTTCGGCCTCAACCTCACTGCGGCAGACTACGTGGTCCACCTCGACCCGTGGTGGAACCCCGCGGTGGAGCAGCAGGCGACCGACCGGGCGCACCGGATCGGCCAGACCAAGCCGGTGGTGAGCGTCCGGCTCATCGCGGCGGAAACAGTGGAAGAGAAGATCGTGGAGCTCCAGGAGGCCAAGCGCGCCCTGGCCGATGCCGCCCTCGGAACGGAGGGCGGATTTCTGCGTGCCCTATCGGGCGATGAGCTCAGAAGCCTCTTCGAAGCGGAATGACGGCGCAAGGATGGGCCGGAGCGCTTCCCACCGTTTCGGGCTCTCGCGCTACCACGGGATACATCGGGTAGGATGTCAACTGCACCTTGAGGGAACCCCAGATCTCGTCCCGACGTCGTACTCTGGGGGAACCAGGGAGAGGAAACGACATGGCTCGTGACGAAGGCAGTGGAAGCGGTGCGCGGGCGCTCATCTTCCTCTTCGTGTCGGTGATCGCCGGTGTGGCGGCACTGTACGTGGTCTACACGCTCATCGGGGGCTACCAGGCGAAGATCCAGGAAGCCTCGAAGCCCGAGGCGACGGTGATGGCGATCGTCGCAGCGCGCGACCTGTACCAGGGCATCACCATCACCGAGGAGGATCTGTTCGCGGTGGAGATCCCGCCGGATTACCTCCACGAGGATGTCTACCAGTCGCCAGAGCACGTGGTGGGACGCATTCCGCGCGAGCGGATCCTCGCCAACGAGTTCATCCGCGAGGAGCGGCTGGCCGACGCCGACGAGGGCATTGGTCTCAACGCGATCATCCCCCGCGGGATGCGGGCAGTCTCCATCAATGTCGAGGGTGGCTCTGCGGTGTCCGGGTTCCTCAACCCCGGCAACTACGTCGACCTGCTGGTGACGCTCGACCCCGAGAAGTCGGGTCGCGGGTCCGACACCACCACCAAGACGCTCCTTCAAGCCGTGTACGTGTTGGCAGTGAACAGCCGTCTGGGCACGGGCGCCAAGCGTCGGGACGGTACCGAGCAGCCGCCGGCACGGAGCTCGCGGCGGTTCAGGCCCTCGGTCACCCTGGCGGTGACGCCGGATCAGGCCGAGCAGGTGGCCCACGCCGAGAAGAAGGGCACCATCACCCTCGCCCTGCGCAACGACCTCGACGTGGGGTTCGCGCCGGTCGAGGGCACCACCGCGAGGGACGTGCTCGGCGAGAAGGACCCCGTCAAGCCCCGTCCGAGGCCGAGGCCAAAAGAGCCGGAGCCGGAGCCGGAGGCCGCCACGATCCAGATCATCCGCGGCAGCACCACCGAGGAACACGTGGTCGAGAGCCCGCAGTAGCCGGTCACCTTCGGGCCGTGAGGGCGATGAACGCCAGATCTATGCCGCCGGTCCTCCTGCTGGCCTTCTTGGTCGCGGGGTGTCCGGGGCCGGTCATGCGGGACCTGGAGCCAGCGCTCCAGTCCTACCAGGCGGGCGCCCAGGCGGATGTTCGGTCGTGGTACCTGCGTGCCGTGGTGTCGGAGCAGCGCGGTGAGCTGGAGGACGCGGAGCATGCGTGGGTGTGGGTGGTCCGCCTGGACGGCCGCGAGCCATGGGCGCACCTCGGCCGAGGGGCGTTCCTCGAACGCCAGGGGCGGTGGGACGAGGCACTCGACGCCTATCGTGCCGCGATCGTCATTCTGCCGAACCACGCCGAAGCCGAACTGGGGATCGGGCGGGTCCTGGTGGGCCGCGGGTTCGACGCCGAGGCGCTACCCCACCTGCAGGCCGCGGCAGCAGGTGACGACCCCGACGCGCTCCAACTCCTGGGCCGGCTGCTGGTCCGCTTGGGTGATCTCGAGGAGGCGACCGCGGTCTACGAGGAGTGGTTCGCCCGGCCGGTCACCCGGGCGGACGAGCACCTGGACCGGGCCCGGCTCGCGGTGTCGCTCGACCGCCACGGGGAAGCGGTCGACGACCTGGTGGCAGCCCTGCAGGCGGGTGGGGCCGCGCCCGTGACCGGGGAACTGCTGGTGGATGCGGCGCGTCGCTCGTGTCGGGTGGGAACTGCCTGGCGGTGGGCCTACGGCGATCGGGTCGCGGATCGCGGCGACCCGTACTGGCGGCGGATCGCGCTGGCTATCGGTCGGTCGGCCCGAGATGTGGAGATGGTGGAGGCCGCCCTTCGGACCGGCGAGGGTCTGGAGCCCGAGGTGCTGATGCCCCGCGTCGACCTGCTCACTTCGACGGGGAGGTACGACGAGGCCCTGGCGGCGATCCGGGAAGCGCGGGCGATTCGTCCGGAAGACCTCGGTCTCCTCGTGTCGGAGGGTCGGGTGCTGCGGGCTGCGGGGCAGAGCAGGCAGGCGTTGGCCCTGTGGGAGGAGATTCCCCTGGAGCACGCGCATGGGCCGACCGCCTTCCGGGAACGGGCCACCCTTCTTCTCGAGCTCGGCGAGCCGAATGCGGCACTGGAGGTGGCTGACGCTGGGATGGTGGCGCATCCGGAGTCTCCCCGTCTGGGTGCAGTGCGGGCGGAGGCGCTGCAGGATCTCGGCCAGATCGACGCTGCAGAGGAGAAGATGCACGCGCTGCCGGAATGGCCGGAGGCAGAGCGGTGGCGGCAGGTCGCCCGCTTGCGGCGGGAGCGCGGCGATCTCGCTGGTGCAGCGGAAGCGCTTCAGCGAGGAGCCGAGTTGGGCCATGCTCCTTCGGTTCGCGACCTGGCGCGCGTGCACCAACAGGTTGGTGACTTGGAGCGGGCCCTGGGGGCCTGGCACCACCTGGTGGCGATCGATCCCGGAGATGCGAGCGCATGGGTGGCGATCGCCCAGCTCTCGTCCACAGAGCGGACAGAGGCGCTACAGCGGGCGCTGGAGGCCGATTCGTGCCAGGTCGACGCGCTGCTGCTCCGCGCCGGGGAGATCTCGGGATGCGTCGCGGTTCCCTGGGCGGAGCGTGCGGTGGACGCGGCACCCCTGGTCCCGGAGGTGCTGGAAGCGCTGGGTGCGGCGTACCATGCCTGCGGAGTCGACCTCCGCCACCGGGGCGATCTCGCCGGAATGGCGTCCCAGGTGGAGGGCCTGCGGCAGGTGGAGCGCACGTGGTGGGTTCTCGGAGAGGAAGGCACCGCGCAACAAGTGGCCGCCAAGCGGCGAGCGCTCCAGCACTGATGCGATTCCGTCGCCCGATCCTGATCGCCGTCTTCGTGCTCGGCTGCGGGAAGACGCTCAAGCCGCCGGAGCCCCTCGCGGAGAGCCCGGTCACCTTGGTGGACATGGCCCGGGCACGACCCGTGCCGGATCCGGTGCGGTCTCGGTTCCATGTCCGGGTGGACTCGACCACCTTCGACCTCTCTGGGTCCACCGGGGGGGGCGCGGTGCTCGATCGCCCCGGGCGCGGACGCCTGGACGTGTTCGGCCCCATGGGGTCCACCCTGCTCACCCTCGCCAGCGACGGGGAGGCGTTCTAGGTGCTGGTGGTGCGGGAGCGGCGTCACCTCCACGCGGCGGCCGCCGAAACGGCGGTTCGGGAGATGACCCGCGGGGCCGCGGGTCTCGACGACCTGCTGGGGATCCTGGTCGGCGACCTGCCCTTCGACGACGCGGAGGTGCGCGAGGTGACCATTGGCGCCGAGGGTCACGCGATCGCACTCTTGGAGGGCCCGAACGACACCAGCGTGGAGGCCTGGATTGACCGGGCCACGGCGACCCCGGTCCGCCTTGTGGCTCGAGACGGGGAGGGGGTGGAGTTGCTGACCGCGGAGTACGGCGCGTTTTCGGCCACCGACGCCGGCGACCTCCTCCCGGAGGAGGTGACGTTGCACCTGCCGGCGCTGCCGCTCACCGCGACGGTTCGCTACCGCAAGTGGGAGGTGTTGGAGGCCGTTGGCGCCGAGGTGTTCCAGCCCGAGGTGCCCGAGGACTTCTCGACCACCTCCCTGGAGCAGTTCCTGCTCGACATCTCGACTCGGGTCAACGGGCCGGACGAGCGTCCGTGACCCTGAACTGGAGGCGGCGGCGTCCCTTCCACCGGTTCACCGCGAGCGCACCAAGGAGGTCGACGGGGCGACTGGTCAGGGCATCGACCAGTTCTGCCTGATCCCACCACACCGCTTCCAGGTGACCTCGCCCCGGCCGTGGAACGAGAAACCGGACCATGCGCTGCGCGGACCCGAGGAGGCGCAACGCGTGGACCTGGACGTCGCGGACCACCAGGCGGGGCCTCGGGTTGCCGATCCCGAAGGGCCCCAGGGAGGCAAGCTCTTCGTGAAGCTCCATGTCCAGACTCGTGGCCGGGAGTTCCGCGTCCACCTGCCGCACCCGCTCGAGGGAGGCGCCCTGCTCCACCACGTACGAGCACAGGCGCTCCCGAAGCGTGTCCAGGTCGGCAGTGCGTACCGTGAATCCGGCGGCAGCCGGGTGCCCGCCAAACTTCGCCAGCAGGTCGTTGGCCGTCTCCAGCGCCTGCACCGCGTGCACCTCGGGGATGCTGCGCACGCTTCCGACCGCCCACTCGCCCTGGATGGAGACCACGGCCACCGGCCGGTGCACCTCCTCCTTGATCCGGGAAGCGACGATACCGATGACCCCGCGGTGCCACCCCTCGGCCTCCGGACCGGCGGCGACCACGAAGGGATCGACATCGTCATCGAGCCGTTTCGACACCTGTGCCACCAGGCGCTCCTGGACCCGCCGTCGTTCCTGATTGTGGTGCTCGATTCGCCTCGCCAACTCCAGGGCGGGCTCCCGGTCTCGGCAACTCAGGAGCTCGACCACCAGGCTCGCGTCCGCCATGCGCCCGGCCGCGTTGATCCGGGGGCCCAAGCGGAACCCCAGATCCGTCTCGCCGATCTCTCCTGCACGGAGTTGGCACGTCTCCAGCAAGGCCTGGAGCCCGGCGTGGTGTGGGCCTCGATTGAGCTCGGCCAGGCCCAGGGACACGATGGCGCGGTTCTCGAGGGTGGTCAGCGGCACCATGTCTGCCACGGTGCCGATCGCGGCCAGCTTGAGGAGGGAGCGGACCACCGCATCGCGGCGCGGGTGATCGGCGAGGAGGGCCTGCGCGAGCTTGAAGGTGATTCCGCACGCGGCGAGGTGGGGGTTGGGGTAGGTGCACCCCTGCTGGGGCGGACACAGCACCAGGGCGTTGTCGGGCACGGCGGAACCGGCCGGGAGGTGGTGGTCGCAGATGAGCACCTCCACCCCGCGCTCCACCGCGTGGGCCACCGCAGCGTGGTCGCGGACCCCGATGTCGGCGGTGACCACCAGGTCGATTCCGTCATCGGCCGCCAGATCCGCGGCGTGCACGGAGAGCCCGTACCCTTCCTCGAGCCGGTTGGGGATGTGGTAATCGAGCGCAGCGCCGCCCCCGAGCAGGCCGAGCGTCGCCTGGAGGATCAGGGAGGATGTCGTCCCGTCCACGTCGTAGTCGGTGATGATGCGGATCCGCTCTCCGTTGGCGGTCGCGCGGCGCAGTCGTTCGACCGCTTCCTCCATGCCGGCCATGGCGAGCGGGTCCTCGAGGTGCTCGAAGCTTGGCTGCCGCCAGGGCTCAGCGTCTTCCGTGTCGCCCCAGCGAATGGCGGCGCACCGCGCGGCGGTCTGTGACAGGCCCGCTGCACGTAGCCGTGCAATCGCTTCGGGCTTGGCGTCGACGGGGATCCAGGTGGCGCTGGTGAAGGAGGGAGGAGCAGGCATGGCAGCAGAGATTACAGGAACGAGAGCACGCCGATGAGCACCCCGATGACGATACCGCTCGCCAAGCCTGCGACGCCGTACCACAGGGGTGGGAAGTCGGACCTGCTGGGGTGCGTGGTGAGCTCGATCCGGTGCGGCAACGTGTCGAGGGGGCTCGGGGAAATCCGATCTACCGGAGTCGCGCCGCTGGTGGTGCTGCCCATTCCCAGGGTGGAGGTGGACTTCGGTTCATTCACCAGGGTGATCTGGAGCCGCCGTGGCTTGCCGGTGGACTCCTGCTCCATGATCAGGTCGACCATGACGTCCTCACCGTCGACGTGGGCGCCGATCACCTGTAGGGGCCGGGTGCCGGTGAAGTCCGCGGGCTGGAAGGCCAGCACGATCTCTCCCGCCGGCGGGAGGTCTGACCACGTGGCCTTGCTCGCCATCTCCAGGACGCGCTCGCGCTGCGCTTGGTGGATTGCATCGAGGTGCTGGGTGATGATCTCCTGGTCGCTCTCCCGGTCCGGGTTGTGGATCGCGGTCAGGGTGATGGTGGCCTCCTTGCCGGCCAGGTTGTGGCGGATCCGGTTCACGGTGACGGTCGTGACCTGTTCATGGGCCTCCATCACTCCCTTGGAGTCCAGCGCGACCGCCTCGATCACCGGGAAGCCATAGGGGTTCAGGTCATAGACCACCCGCTCGATGTCTCGGGCGTAGACGTCATCGGTGCGGTTCACCTGGATGACCATCGGGATCTCGGCCATCTCCAGGCTGTCCTCCTTCAGGATGCCCTCCAGGTCGAGCAGGCTCTCGATGTTGTTCTGCTCCCGCTCCTTGCGGGCGTCGGCCACGAACACCACTGCGTCGGTTCCGCGCAGGATCTCCTTGCGGTGCTCGGCGCGGATGATGCCACCCGGCATGGCGTACACCTGGAACCGCAGCGACATCCCCTTGATGTTCTTGCCTCCAACCGGGACGTACTCGAAGTACCAGGTCTTCTCCTTCTCGTCATCGGGACCGAACTGGTGCAGCCCGCCCTTCTCCTTGACCGGGAGGATTTCGTAAAGGGTTCGGACGTTGGTGCTGCTTCCGGCGGATGGTGCGCCGAAGTAGACGATTTTTGCGGTGATCTCGCGATGTGCGAAGTTCAGGGTCGCCATGGCGTCCGGGGGTCGCGACGACCGGCCGCGACCGAACGACTGTACCGCAGGCCGGTGGAGACGAGCGCTTCCGGTGCGTGCCGGGCCGGGGGACGTTACCGAAGTCAGTCCATATGGGGGCGCGGTCGGCCCATGATTCCCTATTTCGAAGTGCCGGTCATCCACCTCGGTCCAATCCCCCTGCACGGCTTCGGCCTGCTCGTGGCCTCAGGCTTCCTGGTCGGAGGGCATCTCGCCAGCCGGCGCGCGAAGCGGGTGGGCCTCGACCCGGACGTCATCAACCGCCTCATCGGGTGGCTGGTGGTGGGTACCTTCATCGGGGGCCACCTCGGCTACCTGCTCATGTACGAGCCCGGCAAGATCCTCGAAGACCCGATGGAGATCTTCAAGGTCTGGCGGGGGCTGTCGAGCTTTGGCGGCTTCGTGGTGTGCGTCCCGCTCAGCGTGTGGTTCTTCAAGAAGAACAAGCTCCCGGTCCTCCCCTACATAGACTGCCTGGCCTACGGCCTGGCCATCGGGTGGTTCCTGGGACGCATGGGCTGCACCATGGCCCACGACCATCCGGGTACTCCGGCCTCCGGCTTCCCCCTGGCGATCTACTGCCGCCCGGTGGAAGACCACATGTTCCTGTGGCCCGAGTTCATGCGCCCCGACATCGATCACCGCCTGGCCCCGTGGGGTCCGTGCGCCGACCACCCCAGCGTCAACGGCGCCCACGACATGGGGTTCTACGAGGCGCAGTGGTCGCTGGCGATGTTCGGGTTGTTCTGGATTCTGGACCGGGTCCCGCGCAAGGCGGGCCTGTACGGGATCCTGCTCGGGGTGTCCTACGGGCCGGCGCGGTTCATGGGGGACTTCCTCCGTCCGGAGACCACCGACGACCGGTATCTCGGGTTCACCCCGGCCCAGTACTGGTCGGT
>JAFDJI010000438.1 GCA_019307545.1 Deltaproteobacteria bacterium
GCTTGCTGGTGCTGGTGCTGGGGCTGCTGGCAGGATGTCGGTCTCGGGGTCGTCGGCTTCTGTAGTAGCGGCTCGCGAACCGGTCCGGCTAAGCTGCCCTCGGGGCACTCGAGCAGAACGATGCGAAATGCCGCGGGAACCTTGTTGTTTTGGCTGTTGGCGCCCGGGTCGGCGGCGGCGACCACCTTCACCGTGCCCTCTGAGGACACCCCCACCCTCGCCGCCGCGGTGGCGGTGGCGGAGGCCGATTCCCTCATCCGGGTCGACGCCTCCCTGTACAAGGGCGAGACCAGCTCGGTCGAGATCACTGTGGACCTGGGGATCGCGGGGTTCAACGGCATCCCAGAGCTACCGCCCCTTGGGGTCTACAGCGCCACCCTGACCCTCGACGACCTCGACCTGGGGGGGCGGCTGCTCAACCAGCCGATCGCCTTCGAGGACCTCGCCACCGCCCAGCCCCAGAATGCGGACTACCACGAGGGTGCGCACGCGCTGCAGGTGGTGGACGCGGTCCTGGTCGGGTCCAACATCGGCATCGAATCCGGGGGCGCCGAAGGACTGGTGGGCTCGGAGGCCTCCATCTCGCTGTACACGGTCGACGTCATCGGGTTCGACGGCCCACGCGCCATCGATCTGCTGGGTCCGGGGACCCTGTACATCCAGGACGGGAGCTTCTACGACACCGTCCACGGGGCGATTCGGACCTCGGGCCTGGACGTGGACATCGATGGGATCACGTTTCACGGCAACAGCGGGGTCCAGGGGTCGGACCTCTACCTGACCGGAACAGTCGAATCGGTCGTGATCTCCGACCTGACCACGACCGAGGCGTCCGCGGATGCTGACGGCGGATCCATCTACGCCGCGGGGGTGGGCCTGGAGGTGTACGCGAGCGCCTTCACCGGGGTCTCCGCCGGAGGTCAGGGCGGTGCGGTCCTCTTCGACGGGACGCTGGGGGGGGTCCTCTCGGTGGATGGCACCACGTTCGCGTCCACCAACGCCGCCTCGCTGGGGGGCGCGATCTCCGCCCTCTCCGCGACCGTGGACCTCACCAACCTCACCTTCACCGGGACCGTCGCGGGGAGCGGCGGTGCCGTGGCGCTGGTCGGGAGTGTTCTCGATGCTGCCGACATCGTCGTGGATGGGGCCACGGCCAGCTATGGCGGGGCGTTCTACGGTGACCTGACCTCGATGGTCGTCAGGCGATACCAACACGAGGTGGATGGCAGCTCCGCCATGGCGCAGCCCGAAGACGGGGGCGCCTTCTACCTCTCGAATTCCTCGCTCGAGCTGTACGCGCCGATCACCAGCGGGATCGAGGTCGCTGGTGACGGCGCGGTGATCCATGCCCAGAGCAGCACCGTGGAGGTGCGTGGGGGGACCACCGACCTGGCACGGGCGGACCAGTACGGGGCCCTGATCCACGCAGTGGACACCTCGGTCATCGTGAAGGACCACGTCGCGCGCGACGGTGATGCCTTCAAGGGCTCGGCGATCTTCGTCAGTGGCGGCACGTTGCTGGTGCAGGACAGCACCTTCAAGGACAACCGGGCCACGTTCGCCGGGGTGCTGCACGCCGCCGAGGCAAGCTGGGTGGAGGTGACGCGCAACTGGTTCTGCACCAACCACGGAGGGGGTGGAGCGAGCGTGCTTCAACTCGATGGTGGCCTGGAGCTCGACGTGGTGCAGAACAACGTGTTCCTGGGCAACGACAACGCCGAGGAGACGGGTTTCGTGCTGGGCTCGGTGATCGCGATGCACCAGTCCAACCTGGCGACGAATGACACCGACCACGTCCAGCTGACGAACAACACCTTAGTCGACAATGCGCCCCACTCGACCCTGCTCGACCTGCAGGAGACGCGGGTGGCGGTGGTCAACAACATCTTCATGGGTCCGGGACCGGTGGTCGGCGGGCTCGGCACCAGGCTGTGGTTCCTGGGCGACTACAACCTGTTCCACAACACCGTTCCGACCAACGACGTGTCGACCTTCCCCTCCTTCCACGGGTCACACGCGGTGTACGGCAACCCGCAATTCCAGGGTTACGTGCAGGGTTCCTGCGATTCGACCCTCTGGCTCGAGCGGACCTCGCCCGCCATCGATGCCGGCCATCCCGCCATCTTTGATCTGGACTTCACCCGCTCGGACATCGGGGCCTACGGCGGGCCCTTCGCCGACCTGTGGGATGCCGACGGCGACAACAGCTTCGTGGACGCGGACTGTAACGACGACGACGACTCCATCTACCCGGGCGCCCCGGAGATCCCCTACGACACCATCGACCAGGATTGCGACGGTGCGGACCTGGTGGATGTGGACCGCGACGGTTGGGCCGGTGGACCTTCCGGGCCGGACTGTGACGATTCGGCCGACGACATCCACCCAGGAGCCACCGAGATCCCCTACGACGGGGTCGACCAGGACTGCGTGGGCGGAGACCTCGTGGACGTGGACCTCGACGGCTGGAAGGGGTGGCAGGTCGGCGGCGCGGATTGCAACGACCAGGTGGGTGCCATCAACCCGGAAGCCGCCGAGATCTGGTACGACGGGGTCGACCAGGATTGTGACGGCAACGACGAGGACCAGGACGAGGACGGTTTCAGTGCAGAGGTCGTGGGAGGCACGGACTGCGACGACCTGGACGAGCGCATCCACCCGCTCGCAGAGGACCTCCTCGACGACGGCATCGACCAGAATTGCGATGGGTTCCAAGACCACAGCTGGCTGGTGGGCGGACCGCGAGGATGCAGCACCGCTCCCGTACCAGCGGGTGCGGGGTTCATGTGGTTTTTGGTGGCCTTCGTGCGGCGCCGGCGCTCGAGCTGACGGTCGGGCAGGCTCCGGCGGTGCCCTGGTGCTCCTGGTGACCTCGTTCCTGGTAGGCTGGCGCCGACGCGAGGTGAACAGGGTGCGTGCGCGCAGGGCGCTGGCGATTCTCCTGGTAGCCCTCTGGGCGGTCCTGGGGGCTCCGGGCGAGGCCTGGGCCGGCGCCGACGCACATGGTGCGGTGCCACTCGCCGATGACGGTGACCCGGCGGACCCGATCCTGTCCTCGCGTGCCCAGCGGCAGGCGCCCGGGGTCTGGTCGGTCGGAGGCCCGTTCGAGTTCGCCCGCGCGCCGCTGTATCGCGTGGTCCAACATGCCGATGGGAGCGAGACCACGGTCCTCTTGGGCGACTTCTTCGCCTGGAACCTGGGCGCCACCTATGGGGTGGGGGAACGCATCGGGATCGGGATCACCCTCCCGGTGTTCTTCGCTTCGGCCGCGGACGACTACGTCGACGGCCCGGGATTCGGAGACCTGCACTTGGCGGTTCCGATCGGGTTGGTGCTTCCGGAAGGGGACGGCGCCGGGTTCGGGCTCGCCGTTACACCGGTGCTGCGCGTGCCCACCGGAACGGAGGGGCGATTCCTGGGCGACCCCGCATTCGGTGGGGCCCTTCGGCTGGTGGCCGGCTACGGCGTGGGTCGGTTGCGTGTCAGCGCGGATGCGGGGTTGGACCTGCACGGCTACGACGAGGTCGACACGCTCCGCGGTGGGCTCCACGGGAGCTTCGCGGTTGCCAGCTCCTTTCGCGCGACGGAGGCGATGGCGGTCCACCTGGAGGCCCGGGGAGCGACCCCTCTGAACGAGGGCGGCGACGTACCCGTGGAGGGCCTGATCGGGGCGCGGGGGCGGGTCCCCTCTGGATTGTGGTGGAGCGCGGGCGTGGTTCGGGGCTTCACGAGTGGGGTGAGCGCCTCGGAGCTTCGGGTCTTTGCCGGTATTGGCTACACCCGGCCCATGCGCGACGCGGATGCAGTTCCGGAAGCGCCATGGCAGTTCCGATTCCAGGTGGTGGACGTGGACGGGAGCCCGATCCCGGAGGCGGTGGTCCGCGTGGGCAGGCGCGAGGTCGGCCGCACCGATTCCGCGGGTGAGTTGGCTCTCGAGAAGGTCCGCTGGCGGGACGGGGTGGTGGTGAAGCGGGCCGGGTTCCTCCAGGCCACGGTCGAGCGGCCCGAGGGGGATGTGGCGCGGGTGGTGCTCGATTTCACACCGGTGCCGGTGCGATTCCGGATCCAGGACCAGGAGGGAAGTCCGGTGGCCGCCGACCTCGCGTTCACCGGACCCAGTCGACGCCCCCCCACGAAGGCCGGTCCCTTCGGAGTCGCGGACGTGGAGTTGCCGCCGGGTGACTGGTACATCGAGGTAGTGGCGCCGGGCTCCAGCCGCCAGGCACGTGACGTGCGAGTGCTTCGGGGAAGCCGGCC
>JAFDJI010000439.1 GCA_019307545.1 Deltaproteobacteria bacterium
CTGGTACCAGAAGGTCGAGGCGGGCCTGGTGCCCTCGCAGGTGCGCACGGACAGCCGGCCCGCACAACCCACGATCCGAGATCTCGACACAGGCGTGATCTACGAGACCGACTGGGCGATCGGTCATGGCGGGCGTGGCCGTCCGGACACCCCCCACGATGTCGCTGACGAGCCGCTCGCCGACTTCCGGCTGGAGCGACGGATCACCGGGGTGGTGAGGCGATGCCGCGTCGTGACGCTGCGCGCTCTCCCCTCCTTTGACGTGCAGACCCACCTCGACATCGAGACGTGAGCCATTGCGAACAGGTATCTACGGGTTCTACTCGAGTTGCTCTTCTGCCGTGATCTCGTCCTCCGCCGCGGCGCGACAGGCGTTGCGCATGGCCTCGGCGTTTCGCGCCTCGCGCAGGCGGGGCGCAAGGTCGAAGTCGAGCACCATGTGGTTCATGTGCTCCAGGAGCCAGAGCTGCTTCTGACGGTGGCCGTGGGCGCCGAGCACGACGACGACCACGTCGACCTGTTCGTGGGTGCGTCCCATGTAGTCCACGGGCTGGTCGGTGGTGAACAGGCCGAGCCTGGGGGTCTCGACCCCGTGCACGGTGGGTGAGATCAGGGCCACGCCGTCGTCGAGGAAGGTGTTTTTGCGCTTTTCGACCTTCCACAGGACCTTCTCGAGGGTGGACGGCTCGATGTCCGCGGCCCGGCCCAGGTAATGGGCCACGGACGCGAACAGCTCCTGCTTGCTCGCCACCGGGAGGTGGGGCACCACCGCCGCCTCTTGCAGGAAGGGCTCCACCGCGAGGTAGTCCATGGTCTGGTCGTCGAGGGGAAACAGATCGTGGGTCGCGCAGTGCTCGGAGGTGCGGATGCGCAGCACCGAGCACCGCGCCTGTTCGGCCACCTTGTGCTCATAGGAGCGTCGGAACAGCGTCTTCAACCCCATCCCACCGGGTGACCCCATGACCAGCAGGTCGTAGTTCTGGGTGATCTTGGCGATGACGTCCAGGGGATCGTTTGCCGGGATCAGCAGGGGCCGCCACTTCGCGGAGCACATCCCTCCCAGCTGCTCGAGGTAGGCCTCGTGCTCCTGCTCCATCTCGACCGAGTGGCTCGAGGGCAGGGTGTCGAACAGGGTGAGGGTGCCACCCCGCTGGAGCCGGGCCAGCCGGTCGGCCGCATGCATCACCAAGGCGTCGTTGGGGTCCGGACGCGCCAGCACCAGGATGCGCGGGAAATCGTCCGCGGAGTCGTAGTCGGCCTCTCCGCCTCGGTCCAGAAACAGTCCGATGTGGGTCGGTGGCTCGTCGAGCCACCAGGCCATGGGGTGCCGCAGCAGGGAATGGTGGTCCCAGCTGGTCGGGGGTTCCATGACCACCCACTTCGCGCCCACCGCCTGGGCATGGTGGTGGAGGGTCTCCCGGGCATTGTGGGTCACGATGTCGTTGAACTCGACCTCGACATGGGCGTCGTGACCCACCTCGATGGTGTAGTTGGCGAGGCGGTTCGCCTCCTCGTCATCGCCAATCGCCTCGGTCAGCGGCACCTGCTCTGGAACCTCCTCGAGGCGCGTGACCTCGACGAGGCCATGCTCGGCAAAGGCGGCTGCGACGCGGACCAAGCGACCCGGAGCGGGCTCATAGCCGAACACCGGGACGATCACCGTGGGTTTCCTCTGGTTGGGGTCGATCTCACGGGCCTCGGCCTCCAGGGTGCGCTGCAGGACGCGCTGCTCACCGATGAGGTGCTTCAGGGCCGAGGACCGGTCCACCCGGGAACGGCCGTAGGCGAAGTACCACACGGTCCCGAGGAGGAGACCCAGCGCCACCCCCAACAGCGCCACCTCACCCATTGAGACGAGGATGCCGAGACACCCCATGGTCCCCGCCACCTGCGTCCATGGGTACAGCGGGCTCTTGAAGGTGGGCTTGTACCAACCCGGACTGGTCTCGCGCAGCATCAGGACCGCGATGTTCTCGATGGCGAAGATGAAGATGGTGAACCCACTCGCCAGGTGGGCAAGCTCCTCGATCGGCAATGTGGTGATGAGCACCACCAGCAGCACCGCGGTCAGGAGGATCGCCCGGCCCGGTGTCCCGAAGCGCTCGCTCACCTTGCACAGGCCGTCTGGGAGCAGGGCGCTGCGACCCATCGCGAAGGGGAAGCGCGTGGTGGCGAGCACGCCGGCGTTGCACATCGAGACCAGTCCGATGGCGGCGACCCCAGCGAAGAACAGCCCCCCTATCGGTCCAAGGGTTGCGCGAGCCGCGGTGGCCACCGGGGTCACATCGTGGGCCATCTCGGTGTACGGGACCGAGCCGGTGATCACGGTTGCGAGGAGGCTGTAGAGCACCATCATCGAGATGGCGGATAGGAGCATCCCCAGGGGGATGTTTCGATCGGGGTTCTTCACTTCCTCGGCGATGGAGCAGACCTTCGTGACCCCGTTGTACGAGACGAAGACGAATCCCGCTCCGGCAACGATTCCCCTGGCCCCCTCTGGAAATGCCGGACTGTAGAGCGAGCGGTCCAATTCGGGCCCGGACAGTCCCACCAAGGCGAAGAGGGAGATCACGGTGAAAGCTACGATCGCGATCTGGAGGCCCGAGGCCTTGCCGACCCCGACGTAGTTCAGACCCAAGAGCACGGCGAGGATGGTCAGAGAGATGGGGAGCACCGGCAGGGACGAGAACAGCACCAGGTAGGCACCGAGGCCGACCAGTGCGAAGGCGGTCTTCGCCGAGAGGGCGAACCAGGTGCCCAGCCCGGCGATCGTGCCCATCCAGGGGCCCATGCTGCGGTCGATGTACACGAAGGTGCCGCCCGCGACCGGCATCGCGGTGGCCAACTCCGACTTGCTGAGCACCACGGTGATGACGATCAGGCCGGCGAGGAGGTACGACAGGGCGACCCACGGGCCGGCGAGGTTCGCCGCCAATCCGGGCAGGACGAAGATTCCCGAGCCCATCATCGCGCCGATGGAAATGGCGTAGACCGACGCGAGACCGAGCTTTCGGTCCAGTTGCTTTGAACGAGGTGGCCCGGATGTAGCCAGGGGGTCCTCTGGACGGCGGGAGGGGCAGACTAACACTCACGGCCCCACGGGGCGTTGCTGCCTCCGTCGTGGGAACCGCCATTGGGAGGCGCGCGCTGCCCATACGCGTGCTATGTTCGCGCCCCTCAAGGGGGTGGCGCAGATGCCCGTGATAGCGGCCTTTGGCGGCATCTACTGTTCCACCGACCAGATCCTCCGTTCGGTGTCCGAACGGCTGGGGTACGCGTTGGTCGGCGACCGGTTGTTGGAGGTTGCCGCGCAGCGGTTCGGCGCCTCTCCGGAGAGACTGGCACGTGTGCTCAGTGGGAAGCGAGCCTTCTTCGATGGCTGGACCCACGAGAGCGAGAAGAACCTGGTCTACATCCAGGCGGCCCTCGCCGAGATGCTGGGGACGGATGACCAGATCTTCTTCGGTCCGGCCATCCACCTCATCCCCCAGAAGATCAGCCACGTCCTCCGGGTGGTGGTGGTCTCGGGTCTCGAGCACCGGGTGGCCCGTGCGCTGGCTCAGGACGGCCGCGGTGGGGAGGAGGCCGAGGAACGCATCCGGCAGAGCGACGAGGATGCCTCGCGGTGGACGGAGAAGATCCTCGGACGGGCCCCCTGGGATGCCACGCTGTACGATATTCGCATTCCGATCCCCCCGACGGACCTGGCAGATGCGGTCGAACTGGTCAGCGCCAGCATTGCCAGTGAGGCGCTGAAGCCGACCGATCACTCGATCCAGGCCGTGGCCGACTTCCAACTCGCGAGCCGGGTCAGGCTGGCCCTGCTCGAACGCGGCCGGTACAACTGCGAGGTCGAGGCCGATCGCGGACAGGTCACGGTGGTGGTCCACCAGAGCGATCCCCGGGGCATGCTGGCGAGGACGGTCCAAGCACTCCGGTTCGAAGCGCTGGAAGAGGACGTCCACGACATCGCGCAGGAGATCGAGGGGGTTTCCGCGGTCGAGGTGCGACCCGGGGTCGGCTTCCGAACGCCGTCGAGGACGTTGCTGGTCGACGACGAGCGCGACTACGTCCTCACCCTCTCCGAGCGGCTCGAGATGCGCGACATCGTTTCGGACGTCGTCTACGACGGGCAGCAGGCCCTGCGCTACGTTGAGACCGACGCCCCCGACACCATCGTGCTCGACCTGCGCATGCCAGGCATCGACGGGCTCGAAGCGCTGCGACGCATCAAGGAAGACCACC
>JAFDJI010001015.1 GCA_019307545.1 Deltaproteobacteria bacterium
GCGCAGGGCCCGGGTGTCGAGGATCTTGCTGTATCGGGGGTGGTTCCTCAGGGAGTCCAGGTCGGAGTCCTTCTCCATCGGCAGGTCCGCGGACCGCTCCGCCACTGCCTCCAGGCTGTCGAGCGCCTCCTCGGTGCGCCCGGTCAGGGCGTACCCACAGGCGAGGTTGTAGACGTCCACGTCTCTGCCCTTGGCGGCGACCACCTCCTCCTGGAGCGGCACGAACGCGTCGTAGTCGCCCTCGTGGTAGCGCTCCATCGCCTGCGCGTGCTTCACGTCGAAGGAGTCCGCCTCCGCGTGGTTGTGGTGGCTCTTGGCATGCGTCCCGTCGTGGACCTCCTTGTGCAGGGTCGGCAGATCGTCGCAGCCGGGGGCGAGTGTGAGCGCGAGGAACAGGGCAGCGAGCGACAGACGCATGGTGACCTCCCAGGGCGGCGAGTACAGGGACCCATCGACGGTGCCGCGCGGCACCGCCACGGTGTACGGGGGCCGCACGGGATTATTTCACCGAGTTCCTCACGCTTCCCCGATCTGCTGAAACAACGCAAAGGCCCACGCCGAATCGTCGTCGTCGTCGTCGTACTCCTCTTCGTCGAGCATCTCCAGCTCGATCCCATACATCCCGACGCAGCAGAAATGGTCCCGGGCCCGGGCCGCCACCACGGCAAGCTCCAGCCACCCACGTTTGCGCTCCTCTACGCAAGTGCGGTGCGCCCGGTCTCCGAACTCGAACTGGGAGACCAGGCCCGTCTCGGCGATGGGGTCCAACTCTGGCACCGGACCCGCGCGGGTGAGGCGGGCGAGCAGGGTCTGAAAGGAGAATCCACGGAGGAGCAGACGCTCCATCACACATTGCGCGCGGTCGACCGGCGTTGCGCCCGGGGTGACCGCAAGGAGCCTGCGCCATGCCGGCAGGCCCGGCTTGATCTGGAATCGCTCGGCAGCCCGGCGCCAGGCACTCGACCGCTCGGAGGCCCCATCGGGGAGGTCTTTGATGGCCTCGCCGGGCAGGTGCCGGAGTGCCTCGGGGTCTCCCTTGCGCAAGAGCAGCTCTGCATAAAGGAGCCGATGGGCTTGGAGCCGCACCGGCGCCGTCTTCGTCTTTGGGTGGGTGAGGTAGGACAGCTCGCGCGCCATGCCGTCGAAGGCATCGGGTGGGGCGCCGTCGAGCATGCCCGCCGGCCAGCGCTCGGGCAGCGGGCGACGGCCCTCCTCCATTTCATCAACGTGTTGTTCGACATCGTCGTACCAGTCTCGGGACATGTCCCACCTCCGCTCGCCCCGTAGCCCGGGCGGAGCCGAGGGATCCCCACTACGGAGGCTGGATTTCCGCGCTATGCGGAGGGGGCTGTCGGCTGCTCGGGCCGCCGAGCCCTCACCCTCCGCCGTTCATGCAGTGATTGCCGGTGTCCTGCAAGATGATGTAGGTATCGCAGGTCACAGGCTCCGCGTCCGGCGAGGCCAGCCACGCGTGGACCTGAACGATGAACGTGGGCCCCCAGTAATAGTCATCACACGTCAAGACGAGTTCCTGCTGGTCCGGGTCCGGGGGGGTGTATCCGAACGCAAGGTTGATCGAGTACGTGGCGCCGGCGATCGGGTCCTTGATGAAATAGGTCGCCGGGACCGTGACCACCGTGTTGTCCACGATACCGTTGTTGTCGGTGTCCACGCCCAGGAGTGGGATCGCGAGGCCATTGATGCATGCGTGCACCATCGGACCCGAGGAGGGGGGCGCTTCTCCGGCGCAGGGCAGGGGCTCGCCGCCGGTCACCTCGTCGAACCGGGCGGCCAGGTCTTCGCAGGCGCCCGGGTTGGCCCGAGTGGCCCCCTCGCTCCCGTCGCAGTCCAGCGCCTCGCAGTACGCGTTGCACAACCCCCCGGCCTGACCCCCGAACCCATCGCAGACACCCTCACCGGCGGCCGCCGAGGCGTCCGCATGGAGGAAGCAGAGTCCGAACGTCACCACCACGGCCACGAATCCACGTCGCATCATGAACCTCCCTTGTTCCG
>JAFDJI010000440.1 GCA_019307545.1 Deltaproteobacteria bacterium
GCCGCCCTCCCAGAAGTAGTCGGCGAGGACCTTGCCCGTGTCCTGCTGGTAGTCCTTGGTGCGGAGCCTCGGGCCGGCCTCGACCACGATGACCCGCTTGCCACTCTTCGCAAGCTCATGGGCGACGAGCGCACCCCCCGGACCCGACCCGACCACCAAGAAGTCACACTGGTCCTGGATCTGGCCGTTGTAGTCGCCGTACTCGAAGACCGGAAAGTCGTCCGGATCCGCCGCTTCGGCCGAGGGCGCCGGATCAGGACTCGCTAGGCGGGGCTTTTTTTTTTGAGGGCTGGGGGAACGAGGTTCTCGGGAACGGCCTCGACGGCGGTCTCCACCACGTTCTGCAAGATCCCCTTCCCCAAGCTCACCAGCGGACCCTGGCGCCCGTAGCACTCCAGGAGCGTGTCCTCGAAGGAGTGGAGGAACAGGTCCATGTCGTCCTGGGAGATCACCACCGGCGGGAGGATCTTGATCGCGTTCAGGCCGGGGCCCGGGATCTGCACGATCACCTTCTGGCGACGGTACATGTCCACGTTGACCGCCGCGGCGAAGGCCGCGGCGTCGGGGATCTGGAGCAGCTTCTGCTGCAGCAGCAGCGTGGGCTTGGCGGAGTCCTTGAAGTAGACCGCCAGCATCAGCCCCTTGCCCTGGACCCGGTCGATCACGTCGTAGCGATCGGCCAGCTCCTCGATGCCCTCGCGGAGGTACGCGCCCTTCTCGGCCGCCTCGGCCGGCGCGTCCATCTCCTCCAGGACGTCCAGGGTCGCCAGGGCCGCCGCCATGGAGAGGTTGTTCTCCGCGAAGGTGGAGAAGTAGATGGGGCCGGAGGTGAACTTCTTGTACACCGCCTCGTAGACGTCCTCTGTGACGAGCACCGCGGAGATCGGGGCCTGCCCGCCGGACAGGGTCTTGGAGAGCGACATCATCCCGGGGCGGATCCCCTGGCTGGTGGTGGCGAACCACTCCCCGGTGCGCCCGAAGCCGGTCTGCACCTCGTCGGCCATGAAGATGCTGCCGTACCGCTCGCACAGGATCTCAGCCTCGCGCATGTAGCCGGGGTCGAGGACCTGGCCGGTCATCCCGAGCACCGGCTCCATGATCACGCCAGCCACGTCACCGTGACGAAGCTCGCGGCGGAGCTGACGCAGGTCGTTGGGCTTGATGGGGGTACAGGTGGGCAGGATCGGGTCCATGCCCTCTTTCAGCTCGGAGAACCCGCACATGGAGATGGCCGCGTAGCTGCGGCCGTGGAACGCCCCCTCCAGGTACAGGAACCGCCGTCGGCCGGTGACGTACCGCGCGAAGCGCACCATCACCTCGGTCGCCTCGGTCCCCGAGTTGGCGTACACCACCTTGGAGAAATGGGAGCCCGTCAGGCCGATCAGGCGTTCGGCGAGCTGCCCACCGAGCACCGAGGCGTTGACCACGCACAGGTTGGGAAGGTCCATGGAGAGGACCGCCTGCATGTACTCGCGCACCTTCGGGTGGTTGCGGCCGATGAAGTACACCCCGCCGCCCGCCAGGAAATCGAGGTACCGCGTGCCATCGCTGTCGTAGAGGTACGGCCCCTCGCCCCGGGTGAACGCGGTCGACATCCCGCCAAGCTCGAGCATCTTGAGCAGGCGCGGGTGGACGTGCCGCCTGGAGGTGTGGGAACTGGAGGCGAGGTACTCCTCGACCTGCTGCTTGAAGTCGTCACTCATGGATCACTCACCATCCGTCGGGTCGACGGCGCGTCGCTCGACGCCATCTTCATTCGGGTCGCGTGCATAGCCAAAGGCGTCGAAGGCCGCGCGCCAGAAGTCGTACACCTTGTCGCGGGTGCGTTGGTCGAGGTCGGGAAGGACGTTGGTCTGGTACCCCTCCAGGCCCTCGACGTAGCGGCGGATGACCGGCTCGGCGAGGCCCCAGCCCGGGAGATCGAGCTTGTCGTACATGTCCGCGACCACTTCAATCTCGTTCCCAACCAGCTCGTCGTAGGCGATCTCGTAGTAGTTCCCCTCGGGGATGAGGTGCCGGTCCTCGACCACCCGCTCGAAGATCCGCTGCCCCAGAGCCAGGGTCTGCTCGGCGCGCTGGCCTTCCCAATTCTCTTCGGGAAGCTGGAAGAAGTTCTCCCAGTCGGTGTGGCTGCGCATGTGCAGGGTGGAGGCGTACACCCGATAGGGATGCCGGTGGATGTGCACGAACTTCGCGTTCGGGAACATCTCGAGGATCATCCGGATGCGGGCGGTGTGGGCACAGGACTTCACCACCACCCGGTCGCCCCCGGTCTGGACCATGATCTTCTTGATGAAGTAGCGGAAGGCTTCCTTCCAGCGGCGCTTCTCGTCCGAAGTGCACTCGAGGAAGTCGATGTAGCGCTCGTAGCGGGCCGCCTGGTCGGGGAACATGAAGGCGATGTAGGGCGACAGGCCGGTGAGCTTCGCGAGCGCGATCTCGTCCTCCGCCGCCTCGTCCCACCCATGCTTCATGTTGTCGTAGGTGCGGGTGCTGGGGAGCAGCCCGGCGGTGAGCTTGGGGATGAAGGACTGGGTGGTGAGGAACGAGGAGGGGAACACCACCTGGTACACCGTCGAGTAGGTGTGCCCCGGGGCCCGACCGAAGAGGTTGTGGAGGTGGGTGGTTCCGCTGCGCCAGTGCCCGATGAGGAACAGCGGCTCCGGGTCGATCTCCGTGACGGCGAGTTTCCGCCCGAACCGCGCGTCTTCCAGCCGCCCCAAGACGGTGGCCGGCACGCTCCAGCCGGTGATCCACGCCGCTCGGTGGAGATAGGCCGGAGAGACCTGCCACCCGTTCTCGGCGAGCAGCTTCACCCAGTCCTGGATCTCGATTCCGGTGATCATCTGGTCGGTGGACCAGCGCTTGAGAATGTTCGTCACGCGTTTCACGACAGCTTCCTGATGCGGGCGGGCTGCTCGGGCTCGGTCTCGACGTCGGACTCCGGGGCCGCCGCCTCCCCCATGCCGAGCTTCACTGCGGGCGCTTCGGCGTAGGCCATGGTGAACACCATGCGCAACCCGTTCCACAGCATCCGCGGGTAGTAGTTCGAGCTGTGTTCCCAGGAGTCCAAGAAGGCGCGGCGCTCGTCCGGGTGTGCGTCGACGAACCGGCGACCGGGTTGGGACGCGTTGATCCCGAAGGCCCGATCGAAGGCCAGGAAGAGCGCCCTCATCTGCATCCGGTTCCACGGGGGAAGCCGCTCGACGTAGTCCTCCACGTACTCCACCACACCAGCGTCGACGCCATCCACGTCGATGGCGCCTCCGCGGGGGAATATCGTCTGGCCGATGGCCTTGATGACGCGTCGTTCAGACTTCGACAGGGGCATGCACTTTCCGCGACACAGGGGGAGCCATCTAGGCGAATCGGGACGGCTCTGCAAGCTCCGACGTCCCACACCCGCTCCATACCGCCGCCAGACGGCACGGGCGGCAACAGGTTAAGGGCCGGGCTCTCTGCACAGGAGCGCCCCGATGAAGTTCACCCTGGTGACCGAGGTGGGCCAACCGAGGGACCTGGTGTTCGAAGTCCAGCGCGACCACCTCCCCAACCTCGTGTCCTACCTCCCGAACGTCGAGGCCATCGTGCGGGTGATGCAGGAGGAAGACGGCGAGGTCCTCCGGGTGCGCAACGAGTGGCGCGGCTCGACCTCCGAGATCCCCGCCGTGCTGCGCCCCCTCCTCAAGCCGGAGTGGACCTCCTGGTCCGACGAGGCGGTCTGGGACCAGGGCCAATGGCGGTGCTCCTGGCAGACCCACCTCAACATCTTCCCCGGCGCCATCACATCGAAGGGCACCACCTCCTTCGAGGAGGAGGGCAACGAGACGGTGGTGACGGTCCACGGCGAGTTCGCCATCGACCCGGCGAAGGTGACGGGGATACCGCTGTCCCTGGCGAAGCGGGTCGGACCGGTCATCGAGAAGTTCGTCCTCGGGGTCCTGGAGCCGAACCTGCGGCAGACCTTCGAGGCCATCGAGGAATACATCGACGACAACTTCTAGCGGTCCCATTGAAGTGGTCGAGACGTTCGAGAGACGGGGGGTTGGGCAGGTGACCACATATGGGGGTAGGGTGGCGGCGTCCGCACCCACGGGACGGGATTGATCAGGAGTGAACCAATGAACGCGCGTCTTCTTCTGGTGCTGGGACTCCTCCTCACGGGCTGCCCCACGGACGGCGAGGACTGGTTCGGGCTTGGCTGTGACGAGTCCAGCTGCGAGAT
>JAFDJI010000441.1 GCA_019307545.1 Deltaproteobacteria bacterium
CTTATCCTCTGGAGAGAGCACATGAAGCGCTCGATGCACTGGGGTTGGCTCCTGCTGGCTGGCGCGATTGTCGCCGCCGTAGCGGCCCGAGCCGCGGACCACGGAGACGCGCCCGCTGACTACCAGACGGCAGCGCACACCTCCGAGGGCGAGCGCTTGGGCCCGACCCGCGTCGACAGCCCTTCGAACCCGGAGACCCCCGAATGGACCGGCTCGCCGGACGACGACGGCGTGTTCGTCGCCGACATGGCCAAGGGGACCACGGCGACCATCGTGGTCGAGGTCCAGGGGCACTACAGCCGCGACGACATCGCGGTGTGGATCGACTGGGACGACGACGAGGACTGGGAGCAGGCCGAGCGGGTGATCTGGGCCGGCTACAGCGGCGCTGCCCCGGACGGGCCGATCGCCGAAGGCGACAACTTCTTCGAGGTGGCGGTGCCCACCTCCGCCGTCGGGGACTCCGCCAAGCTCCGGGCGCGCATCTGGGACACCTCGGACCTGGGCGACATGCCCGCCGCCGACCCGTCCCCCAGCGCCACCACCGACTGGGGCGAGGTCGAGGACTACCTGGTGCCCTACGAGGCAGCCCGCGGGGACCCGGAGATCGACATCGAGCGGGTGTTCCTGGTGTCCATCCCGAGCGGCGGCACCGACGATGTCGGCGACCTCTCGGTGGGGGTGGAGACCCCGATCACCTGGACCATCGAGAGCCAGGGAGCGACCAACGACCTGAACCTCACCGGCGACCCCGCCCTGGGCTCCCTGGTGAACTGCAGCGTCTCGGTGCTCACGTCGCCAGCGACCCCGATCGGGCCGGGACTCACCACCACCTTCGACCTGGGCATCACCCCCACCGCCGCCGGCCCCTTCAGCTTCGATGTGACCGTCACCAGCGACGACGCCGACGAGGGCACCTACACCTTTGCCGTGCAGGGCGACGGCTCCAACGCCCTGTACGGGACCTACCTGGTGAGCAATGATCCGACCGAGAGCCCGGACTTCGCCAGCCTCGGCGAGGCCTTCGACGCCGTGGAGGCCGAGGGGGTCCTCGCTCCGGTGGTGTTCGAGGTGTCGGGGGGAACCGGGCCCTACCTGTCGGATGCCGCCTACAACCTCGGCGACATCCCGGTGGCCGGTCTGAGCGCCACCAACACCCTGGTCATCCGCGCCGAGGTGGGCGAGCGCCCGGTCATCGACGGCGCCGGTGCCCGCGCCTCTTTCCGTTCCGGGTCCGAGGTGGGCACTCTCGTCGTCGAAGATACGGGCTTCGTGTCCATCGAGGCCCTGGAGGTGACAGGCGGCGTCGAATTCGGGATCGGCGTCTGGGTCACCCAGGACGCCGAGGTCTCCGACATCTCGGTCCGGGGTTGCCGGATCCATGACGTGTCCAAGGGCAACGGGATCCTGGTCGCGGGGGAGGCGAACTCGGTGCCCAACGTGACCATCGAGAACAACCTCGTCTGGGACGTCGCGGGGGGGGACGGGGCCTTCAGCCTGCACGCGCGGGGCGCCATCGCCTTCTTCAACGTGGGGGCGAACACCGTGATCCGCCACAACACGGTGGTGGTGAACTCCGGCGTGGGCCTGGGCGCGGTCCTCCACCACGGCGGAGCGGGGAACATGTTGGCGGACGTCTCCTACAACGTGTTCGTGGCGGCGACCCCGGACTTCGTCATCTTCTACTCGCAGAACGCCTTTGGCTGGAGCCTCGTCCCGTCCCACAGCGACCACAACGTGTTCTTCCTCACCGTTGGCGCCACCGAGGTGGCCAGGGTCCAGGGCAACGTGCACACAACCCTGGCTGAGTGGCAGGCCTCCACAGGCCTCGATGAGCACTCCCTCGACCGTGATCCCCTGCTGGTCGGCATCGCCGCCGGAACCGAGGACCTGCATCTCACCGCCGCTTCGTACGCCATCGACCAGGCCGTCGGCTCCACCGCCACCGCCGACATCGACGGCGCGCTCCGGCCCCAGGGCTTCGACCCGGACATCGGCGCCTACGAGTACCCCCAGCACCTGGCCCTGCGGGCGCTCTCCGACGGAGCGTGGGTCCGTGACGGCGACACGGTCGGCGTGGATGTCGGGGACACGGTGGCCGGCCTGGTCCTCCAACTCCAAGTGGTCGACCCCGACGAGGCCGACACCCTGGACCTGGCTACCACCGTCACCGACAGCGGCGACATAGATGGCTTCCTCCTGGGGGAGTGGGAGGCCACCGGCACCGGTGGCGCCATCGAAGCGACACCCAGTAGTGGCACCTTCGACGTTGCCAGGGACGTCGAGGCTCAGCTCGACGCCGACGACAACGCCGGGCACAACGCCAGCCTGACCTTCGTCATCGCCGTCCAGGGTCCCCCGTCCATCGCGGTCACCGCCGACAGCGCGTCCGTTGGCGACGACGGCACGGTGCAGGTCACCGAGGGCGACACCGTGGCGGACCTCGCCCTGGACCTGGCGGTCACCGACCCCAATGCTGCCGATGTCCTGAACCTGGCCACCACCATCACCGACGGCGGTGGCCTGATCACCGGTCTCGTCCCCGAGGAGTGGAGCACCGCGGGCTCCGGCGGCACCATCGCTGCCACCCCGTCGAGCGGGGTGTTCTCCACGCCGGGTCTGGTCACCCTGCAGCTCGACGCCACCGACGATGCCGGCGGGACCGACACCCTGAGCTTCTACGTCGCCATCAACGCCCAGCCCTCGATCTCGGTCACCTCGGGTGGGGTGACGGTGGGTGACGGCGACACCCTCGAGGTGCAGGCGGGCGGCCTGGTGGCCAACCTGGACCTGGAGTTGACCCTCTCCGACCCGGACAGCGGTGACGTGCTCGCCCTCGACGCCCTGGTCACCAACAGCGGCTTCATCGGAGGCTTCATCCAGGACGAGTGGGAGGCGGATGGCACCGGAGGCTCTGCCGCCGCCACCCCCGCCACCGGCACCTTCGACACCGCCGGCGTGGTGGAGGTACAGCTCGACGCCATCGACGGACTGGGCGGGAGCGCCGCCTTCACCTTCTTCATCGCGGTGAACGGGCCGCCCTCGATCGCGGTTTCGTCGGATGATGCATCCGTCGGTGACGGCGGCCAGGTCCAGGTGTTCACGGGGGCCAGCGTGGCAGACCTCGACCTCGAAGTGACGGTCACCGATCCGAACCCCGCAGATGTGTTGGGGCTCGTGGTCTCCTTCCCCAGTGGCCCGGACATCGCTGGGGTGGTGGCCGACGAGTGGGGGGCGTCGGGCACCAGCGGCACCGCCGCCACGCCACTGAGTGGCACCTTCGACGCGCCGGGCCTGGTCGCGGTGAAGCTCGACGCCGTCGACGGCCGGGGCGGGACCGCCACCTCGACCTTCTATGTGGAGGTGGACGCGCCGCCGACCCTCACCGCCTGGTCGGGCAGCTCCTCCGTCGGCGCCGGGGACACCCTGAACGCCTACGTCGGCGACCTGGTGGCCAGCCTGAACCTGGACTTCCAAGTGGTGGACGTCGACGCCGACGACACCCTGCTCCTGACGCCGACCGTCACCGGCAGCGGCCTGATCGACGGCTTCGCCCCGGCCGAGTGGGAGGCCATCGGCACCGGCGGAGTGATCTGGGCCTCGCCCCGCTCGGGCACCTTCACCAGCGCCGGGACCATCGCGGTCTCCCTGGTCGCCGACGACGACTGGGGGGGGACCGACACCCACGGCTTCTCCATCGACGTCACCGACCCGATCGACAACCCGCCGTCCCTCACCGTCACCTCGGGCAGCGCCGAGGTCGGCGAAGGCGATACCCTCGTCGCGGCCGTAGGCGACGCCCTGGCGAGCCTGAACCTCGACTTCGCCGTCTCCGACCCTGACCTGGACGACGCCCTGTTGCTGACCGCCACCACGGCCATCAGCGAGCTGCTCGACGGCTTCGCGGAGGCGGAGTGGCAGGCTACCGGCATCGGGGGGCTGATCTCCGCCGCTCCCTCCTCCGGGACCTTCATCGATAGCGGCACCGTGACCGTCGAGCTGCTGGCCGACGACCAGGCGGGAGGCACCGACGCGCTGTCCTTCTCCATCGAGGTCGGTCCCGCGACCAACCGGCGCCCGGTGCTCGCCGCGCCCCTGGCCAACGGGGACATCGAGCTCGGGGGCGAGGACCCCGAATACACCGCCCTGACGCTGGTGGGCGCGGACCTGGGGCTGACCTTCGTGGCCGCCGACCTCGACGAGAACGCCACCCTGGCTA
>JAFDJI010000442.1 GCA_019307545.1 Deltaproteobacteria bacterium
CCCGCGTCGAACACGGTCACCGCGTGCCCCGCGAGCCGGAGGAAGTGCGCCGCGCTCAACCCCGTGGGTCCGGCTCCCACCACGGCGATGCGCCGGCCGGTGGGCTCGCCCGGTCGGGGGTTCGGATCTGCCTTTTCGGGGTCAGCACCAGCGGCGACACACGAGGCGAGGAGCTCGGTGACGGCGCGCTTGAGGGGGTTGATCGCCACCGCGTCGTCCACCACCCCGCGAAGGCAGACCACCTCGCAGGGGTGGGGGCACACCCGCCCACACACCGCGGGGAGCGGGTTGGTCCTCCGGACGATCTCCACGGCCTTCGCGTAGTCCCCGAGCCGGACCTGCTCCACGTAGGCGGGGATGTCGACCCCGGCGGGGCAGTGGAGCACGCATGGCGCCACGCAATCCGCGTAGTGGTCCGAGAGGAGCAACTCGATGGCGGTCCGCCGGGCGCGGAAGATCTCCGGGGACTCGGTGCGGACGACCATGCCCTCGCCCGCCAGGGTCGTGCACGAGTGCGCCAGGCTCCAGCCGTCTTCGTCCCGCACCTCGACCAGGCACACAGAGCAGGACGCGTCGGGGGGGATCCGCGGGTCGTAGCACAGGGTCGGGATCTCGATCCCGAGCTTGTCGGCTACCTGGAGGACGGTCTTCCCCACGAGCGTCCGCACGATCCGGTCGTCCACGGTGAGGGTGACCGCTTCCGCATCGGGCGGCTGGGGCCGATCCCCCATCTTCGGTGTCCAACTCGCGGTCATCGAACGCTCACCGCTCCGAACTGGCACACGTCCAAACACACCCCGCACCGATCACACTCGTCCGCGTCGATGTGCAGGGAGAGGACCTGCCCGTTCATGTGGATGGCCTTCGAGGCGCAGTTCCGCAGACAGGTGGTGCACCGATCACACAAGCAGGCGTCAATCGCGTAGGTGATGAGCCCGCGACAACGCCCTGCCGGACAGCACTTGCGAATGACGTGCGCCTCGTACTCCTCCCGAAAGTAGCGGAGGGTGGTGAGGACGGCGTTGGGCGCGGTCTGACCGAGGCCGCATACCGAGTTCTGCTTCACCTGTTGGGCGAGAGCCTCGAGCGCCTCGAGGTCGACGGCCTCCCCGGCACACACCCGCTCCATCATCTCCAAGAGCCGCTTGGTGCCGACGCGGCAGAAGGTGCACTTCCCGCAAGACTCGTTCTGCGCGAAGGACAGGAAGAACCTGGCGATGTCCACCATGCACCGGGAAGCGTCCATGGCGACCAAGCCGCCCGAACCCATGATGGCCCCGGTCGCTGCAAGGGACTCGTAGTCGACCGGGGTGTCGAACAACGCCGCGGGGAGACACCCGCCCGAAGGCCCACCGATCTGCACCGCCTTGATGGGATGCTCCGTGTTGCTCCCCCCACCGATGTCCTCGAGGACCTCGCGGAGGGTGATGCCCATGGGCACCTCGACCATGCCGCCGAACCGGACGTCCCCTGCCAGGGAGAAGACCTTGGTGCCAGGGCTCGCCTCGGTCCCGTGCCGGCGGAAGGCCTCGGCCCCGTGCGCGATGATCCACGGGACGTTGGTGAACGTCTCCACGTTGCTGATCACCGTGGGCCATCCGAACAAGCCGTGCTCCACCGGGTAGGGCGGACGTCGGCGCGGCACGCCCCGGCGCCCCTCCAGCGAGGCGATCATCGCGGTCTCCTCGCCGCAGACGAACGCCCCAGCCCCCCGCCGGACCTGGATGTCGAAGTCGAAGTCGGTGCCAGCGATGCCGCGGCCGAGCCAACCGCTCTCCCGGGCCTGCACGACCGCCCGCTCGAACCTCTTGACCGCGAGCGGGTACTCGTCGCGGACGTAGATGAAGCCCTCCGAGGCCCCGATCGCCCACGCGGCGATGGCCATCCCCTCCAAGACGCCGAAGGGATCGCCCTCGATGATGTTCCGGTCCATGAAGGCGCCCGGGTCGCCCTCGTCCGCGTTGCAGAGGACGGCCTTGGTCGGGCCGGAGGCGGCGCGGGCCATCCGCCACTTGCGACCGGTGAGGAAGCCTGCCCCCCCTCGGCCGCGCAGCCCTGAGGCCTCGATCTCCGCGATCAGCGCATCGGGCTCCATCTCGTGCAGCACACGCACCAGGGCGCGATACCCCCCGCTCGCGAGGTGGTCCTCCAGGGACCCCGGATCGATCCGACCGCAGTTCCGGAGGACGATTCGCTCCTGGCGCGCCAGGATGGCCGGCACCTCGGCGTCATTTTCCATCCTCCACACCAGGTGTTCGGAGAGCACCCGCTCCTCGCGGAAGTGGGCCGAGACCAGCGCTGGCACGACCGCTTCGGTGACGTCCCCGTACAGGCACCGCCCCAGCGCCGGGGATTCCAACTCCACCAGCGGCTCCCGGTGACACAGGCCGATGCACCCGGTGACCCCGACCTCCACGTCGACGCCGAGGTCCGCCAGGCTCCGGTCGAGCGCCTCGCGGACCCGACGTGCTCCCGCGGCGACCCCGCAGCTTCCCAGACCCACGACCACCCGGTTCCGCCGAGGTGGCCGTACCGACTCGCCCCCCTTGGGCTCGCGGGTCTCAAGGGGTGGCATCGGTGTCCTCCGCCGCCCGGAGCGCCGCAGCCACGTCCACTGCGCTGGTCCGGGTCAGCCGACCGTAGCTCTCGTCGCCCACCGCGATCACGGGCGCGAGGCTGCAGCAGCCGACGCAACCCACCGTGTCGAGGGTGAACTGGAAATCCTCCGTGGTCTCTCCCGGCTGGATGCCGAGGTCGTCCGAGAGCGCCTCCAGGATTCGGGTGGAGCCGCCCACGTGGCACGCGGTGCCGCAACACACGCGGAGCACGTGCTTTCCGCGTGGAGCGAGGAAGAAGCTGGAGTAGAAGGTCGCCACCCCGTAGACCCGGGCCAGCGGGATGCCGTTGCGCCGCGACAGGTGCCGGAGCACGCTGCGGGGAAGGAAGCCATACCGCCGCTGGATCGCCTGGAGCGCGCTCACCAGGTCGGGCCCGGCCCCCGCCAGCAGATCCTCGATCTCTTCACTTCGGTCGTGGAGATCGGTGAGATCCGCGTTCTCCAGGGGAAAGGCCAACTGTATGGGTCACCTCTGTGGAGCGGCACCACCAGGGCGACGAAGCCCCTTGGAGGGCCATAGTGGAACGTAGTGAAGTCTACCGGCACCCGCCAGCCCAAGAGCGGCCGGGCAGACACTCGGCGTGGGGCAGGATTCGGGCACACACGAGGGGACGCGTTGACCGGGCCCCACCTCTGGTAGCGTCGCATCAGGAATTACCTGGGAGGCCCTCATGTACGCCGCGCTGATTCTCTTGGTGGGGTTGCTCGCTCCCGGCGTGGCACGCGCCGAAGACCCCGAGGTCCCCCGCCATCGCCTGTTCCTCGAGAACTCCACCGCGGTCCGGATCAACCCGCTCGGCTTGATGGAGGTCGCCAACCTGTCCTACCGGCTGAAGCTGATGGAGAGCGACTCGATCCTCTTCGAGGACACCTACCTGATGGTCGGGCCCGGACTGTTCCTGTCCCCGGCCTTCGTGAAGCCGGGCGTGCGGGTGGAGGTGATGCCCATCGCGCTCCTCCAGCTCTCCGCGACCTACCGGTACCAGTACTTCCTGGGAACCTTCGACCAGATCCAGAGTTGGCCCGACCCGAGTGCAGACTGGAGCGACACCGCCATCGAGGAGACCGGCGATGAGGCCTACTCGACCGGGGGTCACCAGGTGGTGCTCCAGGCACGGCTGCAGGCCAAGGTGGGGCCCATCGCGGTCCGGGAGACGACCCGCTGGGAGTACAACGACCTCGACATCACCGACGGGACCGTTGCGTACTACGACCAGACGCCCGACATGCTGGTCCCGGACAAGGGCTGGCTGATGGTGAGCGACCTGGACGTGCTCTACGTCCACCCCGACAACACGCTCAAGGCGGGGGTGCGCTGGACCTACACCGCGCACTACTACGGAAACGGGCTGAAGTCGGAGGGCAACGACTCCCAGCGGCTGGGGCCGTTGGTCGCCTACACCTTCTTCGACAAGCCTGGCGCGGCCTTCAACCAGCCCACCGCCCTGGTGCTGGCCCAATGGCACCTGCAGCACCGATTCCGGACCGGCGAGGACGTCTCTCAGGCCCTGCCGTACCTGGCGGTCGCGTTCCAGTTCGTAGGGGACCTGCTGCCCTGGTGAGCGTCAGCTTCCGCGTAGCCGCGATATCGACG
>JAFDJI010000443.1 GCA_019307545.1 Deltaproteobacteria bacterium
GAGGATCTGGCGGCGCAGCAGGAGCCGGGTCACCCGGACGTAGTCTCGGCGGGTGACCTGAAACGCGACCCGAAGCTCGTCGTAGCCTGCGCTCAATCCTGGTACAGGACGGTGTTCGTCCACGCGAGCGAAAGCTGGTCGCCCGCGAGGGTGGCGTCGTACAGCGGCACCCAGGCGCCAGAATCGGCCCAGTCGACCAGGACGGCGCCGTCGGAAGCACGGAAGCCCATGGTCCTGACCGCATCGTTTGCGGGCACATCCGGGGCGTAGCAGTCCTCCGGGGTGCCTGACTGGAGGTGGTGGGTGATCGCGAAGGTGAAGGCGCACCCGGCGCAACCCTCGGTGCTGGTGGTGCCGGACAGGGTGTAGGCAAGGTCGCAGACCGGAGAGGGGCTCGACGCGCCGCTCGGGGTCAAGGTCTCCTCGTAGGAAAAGACGCCGGTCATGGCGGTATGGGGACCGCCGGCTGGGGTGAGGTCCCAGGTGCCGGCGACGGTGAAGGTGAGGGTGTCGGAGTCCCCGGCGTCGGAGTCGGTGTCGGTGTCGGTGTCGGTGTCGGTGTCGGTGTCGGTGGGCCGATCATTGTCCCAGGCCGTGTCCGCCCAGGGGACGTCATCGACGAACGTGGTGTTGGGGCACCCGGCGACGAGCGGTGCCAACAACGGGATGAGAGCGAGCGTACGCATGGGATCTCCGCAGGCAATCTACCCCGGAGGGGGGTGTTCCGCCCCACTGGTACACTCCCTGGACGCCCATCCTGGGAGTCGGACCGATGCGCTTCGCTTTCGAGGAGACCATCCACCATCCGATCGACCGGGTCTACCCGGTGCTGCGGGACCGCCTGTCCGAGATGGTCCCCTTCCTCGAGTCGGTGGATTCCATCGAGTTGCTGTCCCGCACCGAGGAGGCGGACGGACGTCTCCGCCTCCTGAACGTGTGGCAGGGCAACGCGCTCCAAGCGCCGACCGTGGTCCGTCCCTTCGTGACCCGGGACCTGATCAAGTGGAAGGACCACGCGGTGTGGAACGACCCGGAGAACCGGGTGGAGTGGCGTTTCGAGGCCTTCCATCTGGATCAGCTCTTCGATGCGCAGGGCGCCAACATCTTCACCGCCGCGAGCGACCGTTCCACGTGCATCGAGATCTCCGGAAGCCTCGACGTCTACCCCGAACGTGTGCCCGGCGTTCCCAGACTCCTCGCGCGGCGCTTCGGTCCCCGCATCGAGTCGTTCGTCATCGGCCTGATCACCCCGAACCTGGCCCAGCTTCCCGGCGCGGTAGAGGCTTTTCTGGACCGGGAGGACGAGGAAGTGGATCCGTAACTCTGTTTTGAGTTACTATGCCTCCGGGTCTGGATACCTGGAGGTCGAGATGCACGGGTGGACCCTTCTCATTCCGATGGCGGCGCTCCTTGGGGCGGGCTGCACGGACTACGGCCTGAGCCCGTTCTCCAACACCGAGCTGCCCCCAGGGGAGGAGGTGGTGGACACCGGGGTGCCCCTGCCGGAGGACACCGAGGAGCCGTTGGACACCGGAGATCCGCCTGATCCGATCGATCCGGTGGAAGAGGACTTCGTGGGCTGCGACGACGTTGGGTTGTGGCAGGACCAGTGGTGGGGGAGCATGCCCTTCGATCATCCCGACGATCCCACCGACGGCGACGGGCACCCCTTCTATGGGTGGGACCACGTGATGCTGGACTACTCCACCGTGGCCGTTCCCGACGAGGGCCACGTCCCCTCGGGCACCGACAGGGTCTACCGAGTTCACCTGTGGCTGGACGCTGTCGGCCCGCGGATCTTCCTGGACCTGCAGTCGGATGATGGCCTGTGGGTCTACCTGAACGGGGACTTCATCGGGCATTGGGGTGGTAACTGGCAGGAGGAGGGTTGCGTCAACGACCTCGCCAACTGCACCCAGTTCGTGGACATCCCACCCGTGGAGATCACCTCTGACGTGCAGGTGGGCGACAACCTGCTCGCGGTTCGCCTCTCCAACGCCATCGATCGCGCCTACATGGGGCTGTCCCCGCGCTGCGTCGACCCGTAGGCCCTTGGGCGCCGACGCCGTTGCCTACCTGGTGGACCTCGGCCTGAGCCGGAACGAGGCGCAGGCCTACGTCACCCTCTTGGAGCACCCCGACGCCGAGGGCGCCACCGGGTACGAGGTCGCTGCGCGCTCGGGCGTTCCGCGCAGTGCCATCTACACGGTCCTTGGCAAGTTGGAGCAATCCGGGGCCGTGTTCTGTGTGGGCGAGCGCCCCGGCCGCTACGTCCCCACCGACCCCACCCGGTTCGTGGAGCACCTCCGCCAGGTGAGCGAGGGCAGGCTGGCCCGTGCGGCGGATGCGCTGCAGGACGTGCCCAAGCGGCGTCGCCCGGAGCCCATCTGGACGGTGTCCCGCTACGAAGACGTCCTGCGTCGCATCGACGAGATGATCCGCGCCGCGACCACGTCGGTCTACCTGTCGGTGTGGGCGCGGGAGATGGACCAGCTACGAGAGGCGGCCGACGCCGTCGCGGCAGGCAAGATGCACCGGGTGCTCTACAGTCCGGAGCCGTTCGAGGCGCCTCCCGGTTTCTCCTGCTGGTTCGACGAGACCGCGGACGAGCAGAAAGCGCGTTGGTCCCACAAGGCACTGGTCGTGGTGGACCGGCGCGAGGCGCTCATCGGCGGAACGGAGCCGGACGTCGACAACCACGGGGTGTGGACCTCCAACCCGTCGTTGATCGATGTGGCCACCAACCACATCATCCTCGACATCACCCGCCTGTCCCGGGAGACCGGCCGGGACTGTACTGGAGACGTGGCCCCGATGATGCGCCCGCATCTCGACGGGGTGTGACGGGGCCGCGCTAGAACCGGAATGTGCCCTCGAGCACGGTCACGGCATTCCCTACGAGGTGCACCCGGTCGCCAACCATCCGGCACTCGATCTCTCCGCCGCGTTCGGAGACCTGTCGGGCGGTGAGCACGGTGCGCTCGAGGCGCTGCGCCCAGTAGGGGGTGAGCGTGCAGTGCGCGGCGCCGGTCACCGGGTCTTCTGGGATGCCTACGCCCGGGGCGAAGAACCGGGACACGAAGTGGCAGGTGTCCTCGCCGGGTGCGGTGGCGATGACGCCCTCCCAGGGCAGGGCGGCGATGCGGGGGAAATCGGGAGTGAGCCCGTGGACCGTGGCCTCGTCGGAGAGTCGCACCAGGAGGTCTTCCGCTTCGAGCACCTCCAGTGGTTCGGCGCCCAGCATCTCCGCGAGACCATCCGGCGGCGCGCATGGCCGCGGTGGGGACGATGGGAGGTCCATTCGCAGCGCGTCCCCGTGCCGGAATACTCGAAGCTCACCGCTCCGGGTGGTGAACCGGACCCCGTCGGCCTCCGGGTCGAGCACGGTGAGGATGATCCACGCCGAGGCGAGGGTGGCATGACCGCACAGGTTGATCTCGGTCGTCGGGGTGAACCAGCGCAGCGGCCGGACCCCGTTGTGATCGGGTGGGAGGAAGAACGCGGTCTCGGAGAGGTTGTTCTCCGTGGCGATCGATTGGAGCGTGGCGTCGGCGATCCACGTCTCCAGGGGCACCACCGCGGCGGGGTTTCCCTTGAACGGCTCGCGGGTGAAGGCGTCGACCTGGTAAAGGGGAAAGCGCATCCGTCCTCCAGGACTCTCTTTCTACCAACGGAGGGAGCATGTGCGAAACCGGACCGCCTGCAGCGGTGGTGGTGATGGCCAAGGAGCCCATCGCCGGGCGCACCAAGACCCGGCTGGGCGAAGCGCTGTCGGGGGAGGCCGCGGCGGGGTTGTACGCCGCGATGCTCGCGGATCGGCTTGAACAGGTGGCATCCCTCGAGGACGTGGTTCCCGCGGTCGCAGTCGCGGGCCACGATGGTCTCGGTCCGACACCGAAGCTGATCCCCCCCGGGTTCCAGGTCGCACCCCAGCCGCCGGGCGACCTCGGGGTCGGACTGGCGGCCGCCGCGGCGCATTACCTCGCCCAGGGCCTCCCGGTGGTGTTGGTGGACAGCGACTCTCCGTCCCTGCCCAACGCCTACCTCCGCCGTGCGGTCGCACTGGTCCGCGGTGCCGATCCACGTCCCTGTGACCTGGTCATCGGAGCCTGCGAGGACGGAGGATACTACCTCCTCGGCCTCACCGCGCCGCATCCGGAGCTCTTCGAGGACATGCCCTGGAGCACCTCGGAGGTGGTGCCCCGCACCCT
>JAFDJI010000444.1 GCA_019307545.1 Deltaproteobacteria bacterium
GAGAAGGTCACCGGGCGGACCTACGACGACGCGTTGCTGATCGAGGCCTGCAAGAACGAGTTCCGCTCCACCAGCCTGTGGGCGGAGATCTGCACCCTGAACCGGGCCCGGCCAGCACCGCTCGACGAGAAGACCATGTACTCGCTGTACGTGTTCGGCACCCTGTCGAAGCACTCCAAGTGGGTCGTCGACTTCTACGAGGAGCTTCGGGACGAGGTGGCTGACCGGGTGGCCCGCGGCATCGCTGCCGTCGCCCACGAGCGGTGCCGGCTGATCAGCGACACCCAGCCCCCGTGGGGGTTCCTCAAGGTGTTCCGCTACCTCGAGGAGTTCGGCGCGGTGAGCATCGGTTCGCTGTACACCTTTGGGCTGGCCGGCATCTGGGAGGTCAAGCCGGACGGTACCTGGGGTCCGCGGACCACCCCCATGGAGGCCGGTATCGACCTGTCGAGCCGGGAGAAAGCGCTGCGCGCTTACGCGGAGTGGAACCTCCACAAGCCGGAGTGGCAGCACTTCTACTCACCGCACCTGAAGAGCGAGATGATGATCCGCATCTGCAAGGAGTGGAACATCGACGGCGTCCTGCTCCACTACAACCGCGGTTGCGAGGGACTGACCCTGGGGATCGCCGAGAACCGGCTCGCCCTGATCGAGGCTGGCTACCCGGTGCTCCCCTTCGAGGGGAACATGGGCGACGAGCGTGAGTTCGACGTGGCTCGGACGATGTCCCGGGTGGACTCGTTCATGGAGACCCTCGACCTGAAGAAGATCTCGTAGGAGGCACCGATGATCACCGCTGGAATCGACATGGGCGCCAAGACCATCAAGGTGGTGCTGCTCCGCGACGGCGAGGTGTTGGCCCGAGCCGCCGAGGTGGCCGGGTTCGACACCGCTCTCAGCGCGAACCAGGCGATGGCCGCTGCGTTGCGCCAGGCGGGCATCGACCGCTCCGAGGTGGCCAGGGTGGTGGCGACCGGCGCCGGGCGGGACGAAGCGCCGGACAAGGACCAGACGTTGACCGAGGTGGGTGCGGCGGTGCGTGGGGCGGTGCACCTGTTCCCGGAGGCCCGCATCGTCGTGGATGTGGGCGCCGAGGAGGGTCGGGCGATCCGCTGCAACGACCGGGGCAAGATCATCGACTTCGCGATCAACGAGAAGTGTGCCGCCGGGGCTGGGGCTTTCACCGAAGCCATGTCCCGCGCCCTGGAGGTGCCGGTCGAGGAGTTGGGGCCGCTGTCCCGGAACAGCACCCAGGCGATCCCCATGAACGCCCAGTGCGCGGTGTTCGCGGAGAGCGAGGTCGTCTCGATGATCCACGGCAACGTGCCCAAGGCGGACATCGCGCGGGCGGTGCACGACGGCATCGCCAGCCGGATCGTGTCCATGGTGCGCAAGGTGGGCTACGAGCCGCCGCTTGCCCTGGTGGGCGGGTTGGCCAGGAACGTGGGCTTCGTGGACTCGCTCCAGCGGGCCTTGGAGATCGAAACCGTCAGCATCCCCGAGGAGCCCGAGTACTGCGGTGCCCTGGGGGCCGCCCTCGCGGCAGCGGACGATGAGTGAGGAGGCCGGGATGAGCGAAGAAAAGAGGGAATTCTGGCGCTGGGCGGAGAGCAACTGGCACGACGAGGGCGTCGCGTGGCGCGATGCCGACATCGTCTCGGCCGGGGTGGACGTGGGCTCGGTGAGCTCCCAGGCCGTGGTGGTGGTCGACGGGAAGATCTACGCCTGGGCCAGCATGCGCACCGGCTCCAACAGCCC
Source organism: Deltaproteobacteria bacterium (assembly GCA_019307545.1). GTDB lineage: Bacteria > Myxococcota_A > UBA796 > UBA796 > JAFDJI01. The sequence continues at coordinate 1,759 of JAFDJI010000444.1, forward strand.
CGACAGTGCGCGCAACGTCATGGCCTGGGCGCTCGAGGGCACGGGCATGCAGGTGGAGGACATCCACTACGCCGTCGGCACGGGCTATGGCCGGGTGAACGTGCCCTTCGCCCACCGGGCGATCACCGAGATCCACTGCCATGCCCGTGGCGCCAACTTCATGTACGGCGACCGGGTGCGGACGGTGATGGACATGGGTGGGCAGGACTGCAAGGCGATCCGCTGTGATGCGCGGGGCAAGGTGACGGCGTTCCAGATGAACGACAAGTGCGCCGCGGGGACCGGGCGCGGGATGGAGGTCTTCGCCGACCTGCTGCAGATCCCCATCGACCAGGTGGGGCCGATGTCCCACATGGTCGAAGAAGAGCCGCCCCCGGTGTCCAGCACCTGCGTGGTGTTCGCCAAGAGCGAGGCCTCCGCCCTGCTGCGCCAGGGATGGTCCAAGGAGAAGGTGCTCGCGGCCTACTGCAGCGCGATGGCCCACCGGGTGTTCAACCTCCTCGAGCGGGTCGGGGTGGAGCGGGAGTTCGCGATCACTGGCGGCATCGCCAAGAACTCCGGCGTCGTGAAGCGCATCGAGGCCGAGTTGGGCTTCGAGTCCATCAAGAGCGACGTCGACTCGCAGATCGCGGGTGCCCTCGGGGGCGCACTCTTCGGCCAGGCGCTCGAGAAGAAGAAGCGGGCCAAGGCGGGAGTCGGCCGATGAAGGCCCACTACGGCTACGAGGACGGCTCGGGCCGGTTCTACCTGACCGTGGACACCGACCTGTGCACCGGGTGCGAGGACTGTCTGGCCGCTTGTCCCGCCGAGGTGTTCGAGATGGTGGAGGAGGACCCCATCGACGAGCGGATGGTGGCCGCGGTGTCCGATGCCCACCGAAAGAAGCTCAAGTACTCCTGCAACCCCTGCAAGCCCTCGGGGTACACCTCCCTCCCCTGTGTGGCCGCCTGTGAGCCCGGAGCCCTCGCGCACTCCTGGTGAGCCGCAGCCCATCCACGGCGAGTCCGACATGACCCTCTCCATCACCATCGACGGCACCGCGGTCCGGGCCGAAGGGGGGTGGACCCTCCTTCGTGCGGCCCGTGAGGCGGGCATCTACATCCCTTCCCTGTGCGCCCACCCGGACCTGCCTCCCCAGAAGGGTGTTCCACCATCCGAGGCGGTCTTCGTGGGGTCGTGGCGGGTGGCGCACGACCCGAAGGCCGAGGGGCCGGGCGGCTGTGGGATCTGTGCGGTCGAGGTGGAGGGCGAGGGGAGGGTCCCGGCCTGTGCCACCCCGGTGCGTGACGGGATGGAGGTGTCCACGGTGAGCCCCGACCTGGAGCGGCACCGCCGCGCGAAGCTCTCGGCGATCCTGACGCGCCACCCCCACGCCTGTCTCACCTGCGAGCAGCGCGAGGGCTGCACCCGAGAGCCGTGCTCCATGAACGTGCCGGTGCGGGAGCGATGCTGTCCCTTGCTGGGGCACTGCGAGTTGCAGGCGGTGGCCGAGTACGTGGGCATCGACCCGAGTACGCCCCGCTACGTGCCTCCGGACCAGGCGCCGATCCTGGACGAGCCCCTGTTCGACCGGGACCCGGCGTTGTGCATCGCCTGCGGTCGCTGCGTGCGCGCCTGGGACGGTCGGGAGGTCGGGGTGCTCGGTTGGGTCCGCGACGCCGAGGGACGCCGCTGGGTGGGCCCGCTGGCGTCCACCCCGGTGGAAGCGGGCTGTCGCCTCTGTGGGAGTTGTGTGGAGGTCTGCCCCACCGGTGCGCTCACCGATCGGGGGGTCAAACCGGCACAGCGCGAAAAGGCCCTGGTACCCTGCCGAACGGCCTGTCCGGCGGGTACCGACGTGCCCCGGTACGTGCGGCTGGTGGCCGAGGGCCGCTTCGCGGAGGCCGCCTTGGTGGTGGCCGAGCGGGCGCCGCTTGTCGAGGTGCTCGGCCAGATCTGCTTCCACCCCTGCGAGGACGCCTGTCGCCGCGTCGAGGTGAACGCCGCGCCGATCTCCATCTGCAAGGTGAAGCGCGAGGCGGGCGCGGCCTCGGCGACGGCGTGGACCGTGGCGTTGCCGGCGCCCCTGCCGGACACCGGAAAACGGGTGGCGGTGGTGGGTGCGGGGCCTGCGGGGCTCACCGCGGCGCACCTCCTTCGCCTGCTCGGCCATCGGGTCACCCTGCTCGAGGGCCGGTCCAAGGTCGGGGGCATGCTGGCCTTCGGGATCCCGCCCTTCCGGCTCTCCAGGGAGGTGGTGGAGCGAGAGACCACCGCCCTGCTCGAGGGAATCGAGCTTAGGACGGGTTCTTTGGTCGACCGCGATGGCCTCGTGCGGCTGAAGGGGGAGCACGATGTGGTGGTGGTGGCCACCGGCGCGACGGGAAGCGTGGCCCTCGAGGTGCCAGGGGAAGACCTGGCCGCGGTGCGTGGGGGGTTGCCCTTCCTGGAAGAGGTCGCCACC
>JAFDJI010000445.1 GCA_019307545.1 Deltaproteobacteria bacterium
AAGGCGGTGATCGACCTCGACCACCTGAAGATCAGCCTGTTCTCGGTGATGGTGGCCGGGATGGTGGGCCTGTTGAGCGCCTCGGGCTCCATGCGGGGAATGGTGGAGCGGATCCAGGGCGTCGCCCGCGGACCGCGGGGCGCGGTGACGGCGAGTTGTCTGGCGGGGCTGGTGGGGTTCTTCGATGACTACGCCAACTGCCTGGTGGTCGGAAACGCCATGGGCCCACTCTGCGACCGGGTGCGGGTCAGTCGCGCCAAGCTCGCCTACGTGGTGGACTCCACCGCTGCCCCGGTGGCCACCCTGGCGATCGTGTCCACCTGGGTGGCGTTCCAGGTCGACGAGATCGAGGCCGCCCTCGCCACGACTCCTTTCCAGGAGCCCGCCTTCGGTCTGTTCGTGCAGTCGCTGCCCTTCGGCTTCTACTCCTGGTTCACCATCGCCTTCGTGGGGATGATCGCGCTCTCGGGGCGCGACTTCGGGGCCATGCGGCAGGCCGAGGAGGAGGCGCGCGTGGCTCCCTATTGGGAGGATGATGCCGAGCGGGTGGTGACGGGGCCGCCGGGGATCGCTGTGCTGTCGATCGCGACGCTGGTAGGGCTCACCTTCGGCGCCATGTTCTGGACGGGTTGGCAGGCGCTCGGTGAGGGGGGTGCGGACGCGCGTCTGTTCGAGGTGTTGGGTGCAGCGCGGGCCTACGACTCGATGCTGATCGGCTCGGGGGCCGCGATCATCCTGGCCTCGGTCCTGTCGCTGGCCTGGGGCCGGATGTCGCTCGGGTCCCTCCCCCGCGGGGCGTGGTCCGGGATCCGGCCGGTGCTGGATGCGCTGGTCATTCTGTACCTCGCATGGACGTTGGGGGCGGCGATCAACGCAACCGGTGCTGGGGACTACCTCGCCGGTGCGGTGGGGCCCTGGTTGGCACCCGCGCTTCTGCCCGCGATCACCTTCGTGCTCGCGGCCCTCATCTCCTTTGCCACCGGGACCTCCTTTGGCACCATGACGATCCTCATTCCCATGGCCATTCCGCTCGCGCTGGCCATGACCGGGGACCTGTCCAGCCCGGTGGTCCTGGCCACCACCGGCTCGGTGCTCTCCGGCGCCTGCCTCGGGGACCACGCGTCGCCCATCTCGGACACCACCATCCTCTCGTCCATTGGCTCGGGGGTGGACCTCATCACCCACGTGAAGACCCAGATCCCCTACGCGCTGACCACGGGAGCGATCGCCATCTTCGTTGGCTACCTGCCCGCCGGGTTCGGGGTGAACCCCTGGCTCCTCATCCTGGTCGGAATCGTCCTGGTGATCGCGGTGGTGCGGCTGGTGGGAACGCGCGTGCCGGCGGCGAAGGTTGCCGAACCTACGCCGCCTTCCGCCGCCGCTTCGCCTTGAACTCCCCGGCCTTGTGCCGGGCCCAGTAGTCGTCCAGCGCCCGCTTGACCTTTCCGGAGAGGAGCACCGCGCCGAACATGTTGGGGAAGGCCATCCCGAGGATCATGAGGTCGGAGAAGTCGAGCACGTGGCCCAGCTTGAACACCGCCCCGAAGAACACAAAGAACAGGAAAATGATGCGGTAGGGCACGGTGGCCCGGTCGCCGAACAGCCAGGTCGCGCACCGCTCGCCGTAGTAGCTCCACGAGATCATGGTGGAGTAGGCGAACAGGATCACCGCTAGCGACAGGACTATTGGGAACCACTCGATGACCGTGCCGAACGCCCGGGAGGTCATCACCACGCCCTGGGAGAAGGTGCCCTCGCCGACGTCGAGGTAGGCACCGGTAACGACCACCACCAACCCGGTCATGGTGCACACCACGATGGTGTCGATGAAGGGTTCCAGCAGCGCCACGATGCCTTCCCTGACGCCGTACTTGGTGGACGCAGCCGAGTGCGCGATGGAGGCAGAGCCCACGCCTGCCTCATTGGAGAAGGCAGCGCGCCGAAAGCCCTGGACCAGGGTGCCGATGAAGCCCCCGCCTGGGGCACCTCCTCCGCGTTGACGACGAGGATCCACAGCCCGGCGAGGACGTAGATCCCGCACATGATCGGCACGATGAGGCTGGTCGCGGTGCCGATGCGGCGGATGCCACCGATGATCACCAGCGCGACCAGGAACGCCATGATCAGGCCATACAGCCATGCCCGCCCCTCGAGGAGCGGGACTACGTCCTGGATTGCGGCGTAGGACTGGTTGGCCTGGAACATGTTCCCGCCGCCGAAGCTCCCGCCGATGCACATCAACGCGAACACCACGGCCAGAAGCTTCCCGAAGCGCCCGATCCCCAGCTCCTTGAGGCCGACGTCCAGGTAGTGCATGGGCCCCCCGGAGATCGAGCCGTCAGGGCGCTCGACCCGGTACATCTGGCCCAGGGTGCACTCGGTGAACTTGGAGGACATGCCGAGGAAGCCGGCGCATATCATCCAGAAGATGGCGCCGGGCCCGCCCATGCCGATCGCGATCGCCACTCCGGCGATGTTGCCGAGGCCGACCGTGGCGGACAGAGCCGAGGTCAACGCCTTGAAGTGGGGGATCTCCCCGGGGTCGTCGGGGTCGTCATAGGCCCCGGCGGTGACTTTGATGGCGTGGCCGAAGGCCCACACGTTCACGAGCTGCATGCGGACGGTGAAGAACAGCGCGCCGACGATGAGCCACAGCACCACGATGGGGAACTCGCGGTTTTCGGGGTTGGGTAGCTTGGAGGGGTCGGCCCGGGTCGCGGTGGAACGTAGGCGGAGGGTGTCGGTGGAGGCCTCGAGCACGTCGAACATGTCGTCGCCCATGCGCACCCGCATGCCGGCGGCGATGGGCAGCGCGCCGTCGGGGACCGCGAACTCGGCGGGGAGGATGACGCCGCGCGCCCGGTCGATGCGGACTGCGAACGGGGCCTTGCTGTCCCCAGTCACCACGGGGTCGACATTGTCTTGGGACCCGGGGTCGCCCTCCGGGAGCGGAGACACCCCGTAGCGGGGCAGCGCCACTGCCTGCTCCGGGACGATTCCCAGGAGCGCGCCCTGACGCTGCACCACCTGGACCCGGATGCCGTCGAAGTCGCGCACCACCGGGGCGGCGAGGTCGGGGGACACCTGTGTCGGACTGGCCTGGGAAAGGCGCTGGTATATGTAGCCGGCCTCGGTCCAGGCGGTGACCTCCTCGCCGTCGATTACCGCGCCCACGCCCTCGCCGCGCGGAAGGGTGTTGTCCCAGAAGATCACGTCCCAGAACAGGACCATGTCCAGGTAGTCCACGATGAACCGACCGAAGACCTCGTCTGCGGACTCCACCCACGCGGCCTGCTCCTTCTGGGCCTCGAGATCTGCGCTGGTCTGTGGGACCCCTTCCTGGGCGGCTGCGAACGGGGCGATGAGGAGGGAGCACGCGAGCAGCAGTGCGGCGAGTGCGAATCGTCGAGCGCTGGTCAGCATGGGTCCTCCGGCGGCCCGGTACGTAGCACGCGGTCCGGTTAGACGCCCGGGGGTGGAGGAGAGGCGTATGCTGCTGTCCGTAGCAGGCCCAAACCTCTGAGGGCAGCTGGAGGGGTCATGAACCGTCTGTTCCGCGGGGTCGCGCTGGCTGGAGTGTGCTTCCTGGCGGGATGCGCGCTCTTCACCCTGGCGTCCAAGAAGCGCTCCTGGCCGGACGTGGAGGGGGAGGTGGCGGCTGGGGTCCGCGACCAGGTCACCGTGCACCGCGACGAATGGGGGGTTCCCCACATCCGGGCGGCCACCGAGATCGACGCCTGGTACGCCCTCGGCTTCATCCACGCCCAGGACCGCCTGTTCCAGGCTGACATGAGCCGACGCGTCTCCTGGGGGATGTTGGCGGAGTGGTTCGGAGAGGATGCCGCGGAATACGATGTGTTCATGCGGGGCCTGGGCTTCAAGGCGAAGGCCGAGCGCCAGCTCAAGGAGCGCGCCACGCCCGATGAGCGGGGAAGGCTGGTGGCCTACACCCAGGGTTTGAACGACGGGGTAGCGTCCCTCGACGTGCTGCCGATCGAGTATCGGCTCCTCGGCCTGGCGTTCGAGCCCTGGACCCCGGTGGACAGCCTGGCAACGGCCTATGCAATGTCGTGGACTCTGGCCAGCAATCCGGAGACCGAATTGGCCGCGCTCGCGTTCGCGGACCGGGTGGACGTGGAGACCCTGGATCGGCTGTTCCGATACCACCCGGACGACCCGGCAGTGGACGCGTACTGGGAGGAGCTGCGCACGGTGGAGGTGGGCGCGCTCACCGATGAGTTCGAGGCCTTCACCGGGGTGCTCGGCGGCCGCCCGCACATCGCCGAGGCCTCCAACAACTGGGTGGTGGGGCCGAGCCGTACCGCGGACGGTGCGCCGATCGTCGCCAACGACCCCCACCTGGTCCAGCACGTGCCCAGCCTGTGGTACGTGGCGGACGTACGCGGCGGGCCGATGCACGTCGCGGGGGTCACCTTCCCCGGCTCGCCGGGGGTGATCATCGGTCACAACGAATCGGTGGCGTGGGGCCTCACCAACACCATGGCCGACGTGGTCGACCTCGTGATCCTCGAGCGGAAGGGCGACCAGGGCTACGTGTTGGAGGGCGAGGAGCGGGTCCTGGCGCCGCTGCGGATCGAGGTCCCGGTGAAGGGCGGGAGCACGGTGGTCGGCGAGACGTACATGACCGAGGTGGGCCCGGTGATCACCGAGTTGGAGGGCACCCACCTGGTCGCGCTGCGGTGGCACGCGCTGGAGGTCGAGGACCGCACCATGGCCGCATTTGCCGCACTCGGCAGCGCCGGATCGGTAGAGGAGGCGCTGGCCGCGATGGACCAGCCGATGGCCGTATCGCAGAACCTGGTGGTCGCGGACCGAGCGGGGGACTTCGCGTGGCAGGTGATCGGGTCGGTGGTGCGCCGCCGCAACCACACCGGGCGGGTGCCCTACCCGGGCTCGGAGCCCGAGTACGGCTGGCAGGGGTGGATCGACCGGCTGCCGGGAGAGCATGCGCCCGAGCGGGGGTACGTGTACAGCGCCAACGCGCGGCCCGAACACCCCCTCGCGAGCGCGATCAGCACCGACTACGTGCCCCCCTGGCGGCACGGCCGGATCGCCGGCCTCCTGGAGGGGATGAGCGAGGTCACCCCTGCGGACATGTCCCGGATGCACCTGGACGCCAAGGACACCTTCGCGGAGGCCTTCCTGCCCCGCATGCTCGACGGCGTGGAGGGCTCTACTCCAGAGGCGAAGCAGTGCCGCGACCTGCTGGCCGGGTGGGACGCGATGTCAGCCTCGGATGCAGTGGGACCCGCGGTGTTCGCGGTCTTCCAGCGGGAGGTCCTCCGCGAGGCGCTGGTGGACGAGCTTGGGGAGGACGACTTCCGCCTGTACCTGGGGACGGTGAGCCCGGGGCGGAACGTGCTCATGACCGAGATCGACGCCTTTTTGCAGGACCGTCCCGCGGAGGTGGACCGCGCCCTGCACGCCACCTGCACCTGGATGGCGGCGGAGTACGGGAGCGACGCGTCGAAGTGGACCTGGGGCGAGATGCACCCCCTGGTGCTCCAGCACCCCTTCGGCGCGCAGTCGAGCATGCTCAAGGGCTGGAACATGGAGGAGGTCCCCTGGTTCGGCTCCGGGAGCACGGTGGCGGCGGCCGGCTGGTCGTGGCGGGGGGGGCCGCTGAAGGCCACGTGGATCCAGTCGATGCGGCTGGTGATGCCGCTGTCGGACCTGGGTGCGTCGACGTTGGTCCATCCCGGGGGGCAGTCGGGGCATCCGAAGCATCCGAACTACGCGGACCAGTTCGAGCGGTTCGTGGAGGGGGAGACGGTGCCGCTGTGGTTCGATGATGAGGATGTGGCGGCGCATGTGGAGCACACGTTGGTGCTGGTGCCGCGGTAGGCGGTTCGGGGTTCGTGGGCGTTCACGTCGCCGGTGGCCTGAGCAGAACCGCCCCCCGGCCGGATG
>JAFDJI010000446.1 GCA_019307545.1 Deltaproteobacteria bacterium
CGCTGGCTGGTGGGGTTGCCTCCTCGGCGGTGGGTTTGCCCCCTCGGCGGATCGGCGCTCCCCCTACCGCTTCGCGTACAGCGGCCTCCGCCCCACCTCCACCACCGCCTCCGCATAGGCCACTGCGGCCGCCTCGCAACTCGGCTGGTCCCCGTGCAGCCAGGCGGTGGCGAAGTTCGTCTCGGAGGGCGGCGGGAACACCTCCGCCGCCACCAGGATCTTCGGGGGGATGGGCTCGAGGATCACCGTTCCACCTCCACCAATCGTTCGCGCTTCTGGGCCGCGCGGTAGCCGGCTCCAGCCGCCTCACCCAACTCGGAGGCGAGCCCCGACAGGTCGAGGTCCACCCCCGAAGTGCCCTGGTCCATCATCGCCCCGGCGAGGAGCGCGAGGCGGCGCGCGGCCTGCTCGGGGGGGGCCCCCGCTCATGGATGTTCGACATCATGTTGCGGTCGCCGTCGGTCTTGCCGATGCGGGGCTCGTAGACGAGGTAGGCGCAAAGGCCATCGCCGGTGCCGAGTGCCGTTGTCGCACTCCTCGACCTTGCCCTTGCAGGCGGTGAGGGTGAGCGCGAGGGAGAGGAGGAGGGCGGAGTGCAGGGACATGGGGGACTCTGGGGGTGGGGCATGCGAGGATCCCTACGTCGGAGGTTCGATGCACCCATCCCGCGCCGCCCTCGCTCTCCCCGTCCTCATCGCCATCCTCGCCTGCGGCTCTGGCGATCGCGTCGACCCGAACCCACCTCCACGCGCGGTGCCGCCCGCCCCCGCCCCTCCCGCGGAGCCAGCCACCCCCGATCCCGTCGAAGAACCCGAGGCGCTGGGCCCCGAGGTCCCCTACGACATCGACAATCCGCGCACCATCGTCGATCTGTTCATGGTCATGCCCACCGACCACCTCGGCAGTGGCATGTTCGGCGTAGAAGGAGAACATCGGGAGCGCGTCCTGCGCACCACGACCGAAGCCGAAGGTCCGGCGAACTACCGCCCCAAGCGCGACACCCTGGACCTCCCCAACGGCTACCTGAGCTTCTCCCTGGACGGTGACGGGGGCTGGGAGAGCGCCGCGTTCACCTACTACAAGCAGGACGATGGCAGCCGGCTCCTCGCCTACACCCACACCACCGGAGGCATGTGCGGCGAGGCCTCCGACCTCTGGTTCTACCGCTACCGGGACGGCACCTGGACGGAGGTGACCGATGAGGTCTGGTCCGATGTTCCCTGGACAGCCTTCGCGACAGCAGAGGCCGCGGCCGCCCAGACCACCCCTCCCAGCGTCGTGATCACCCTGCCCCAGAAGGGAAAGGACATCGCGGTGAAGCTGGGCGAGTGCGAGCTGATGGACCGCGTCACCGAGGACCAGCTACACACCCAGGCGATCACCATGCACTACCTGGAGGGGAGCTTCTCCCTCTGCACCCTGCCGGGGAGCGCGACGCGCTGGGCGGTAGCGTACTGCGTGTGGGTGATGGGCACCGACGACATGGAGACCGTCATCGCCAGCGACTGCTTCACGACGGCGGAGGCCGAGGGGACGGAGGAGTGCGCCCGGCGAGCAGCCCTCAAGGAGCGGATCTGCGAGCTCCGCGTGGAGCGAGACCCGGCCACTGGCTCGGTCGAGGCGTGTGTCTCTGACGACGGCTTCATCCCCAACGGGGTGAGCGAGGGGTTCTGAAGACATGTGCGGGAAGGTAGCTCAAACCCCCTCTTGGCGGGTCCCCGGCATGTCCTCGCCTGGTGAGGAGCTTGTGGGCGGTGCCCCAGGTCGCCACCACCGCACGCACCACGATACGGCCCCACGGCTCTTTGGCTGACTTCAGTCTTTCTTCTTGAGCGCGCGGACAATTTCGCCGTAGCGAAACGCGATCTTGAACACATTCAGGTCGATGTCCTTATCCGCTGCGATCGCCTCGATCTTCGTGGCCAACGCCGAGCGCTTCTTCTTGGGCGTGGCCTTCTTCGCGAGGCGGGCCTCACCTAGCTCCGTGGCGACCCGCCGGATCACTTTCGCCGTCGAGAGAGCGGTCTTCCGGTTCTTTGCTCGGATGTTGCGATCGGCGCCCGCCTCGAGGAGCATCCGCACGGTACGGGGCTCGTAGCTGTAGGTGCCCCGGATATCGAGCCGGGAGACGGCCTCGAAGAGCGGGGTCCGACCGTCCTTGGCCCGAGCATTCACGTCCGCCCCGGCCTCGATGAGGGCCTTCACCGCCCCCACGCACTCATCGTACGCCGCATGCATCAGAGCGGTGCGGCCGTCACGGTCGGTCGCGTCGACAGCGACTCCGGCCTCCACGAGGGCGGCCATCACCTTCGATCGGTCGCGGCTCGCCGCCTGCATCAGGGCCGTCCGTCCATCGTCGTCCGCTGCGTCGGGGTTCAGCCCGGAGTTGATGAGGGCTTCCAGCTGATACGGCATCTTGTGGTTTGCCGCAGCGACCAGGAGGCGTTGCCGGCTGGCCTCGTCCATCGCATCGAGGGCTCCGGCCTTCACGAGCACGCCGATGATCCTGGCGTTCTTCTGGTCGCTTTTGTTGTCGGCGTAGTGCGCCTTTCTCGCCGCGGCATGGTACAGCGCGTCGTTTCCCTCCTTGTCGATGGCGTCCACTTCGGCGCCTGCCTTGAGCAACGCCCGGACGATGGCGACCTGGGCTTTCTGCGCCGCGATGATCAATGGGGTCTGTCCCTTCTTGTTTCGGATGGTGACATCGGCTCCGGCCTTCACCAGAGCCCGGGTGGCCACGAGGTTGTCCTGCTCCACGGCCCAGGAGAGGGCCGTCTTGCCATCCTTGCTCCGGACGTTGACGTCGGAATCTGCCTCGATCAGCTGCAGAATCGAGCCTTCAGAGATGTACTTCACCGGGAAGTCCGAGCCGCAGGAAGCAGCCCAGATGAGTGCGGTTCTCCCATCTGTGCTGCGGGTATCGACACGCGCTCCGGCTTTGAGGAGGAAGGCGACCACCTCGATGTTGCCGCTGAAGGAGCTGGTGCGAGCGGCATGGATGAGCGCGTCTCGTTTCTTCTTGTCGAGGGCGTGAAGGTCGGCCCTGGCCGCGAGAAGCATCTTGGCCAGACCGGTATCGCGCTTGTCCTGCACCGCGAGCATCAGGGCCGTCACCCCTCGTTTGTCTCGCGCATTGACGTCGATGCCCGCTTTGATCAGCGCCTTCGCCTTCGCGAGATTGTCCCTGGGCATGGCGTGCATCAGAGCCGTCTTGCCCGTGGCGTCTCTCGCTCCGACGTCAGCGCCGGCCGCGAGCAGCCGCTCGATATTCTTGGCGTCACCCCAGTCCGCGGCGTCTGCGAGCAAGGCCGTTCGGCCCGCCCCGTCCCGAGCGCTCGGCTCGGCGCCCGCGTCGATGAGCATCTCTACGATGCGGGTCTGCTCCTGCCCGGAGGCCATCATCAGCGGCGTCTCTTTCTTCTCGCCACAGGCAATGTCCAACCGCGCATCGTGCTCCAGCAACAGTGCAACCATCTCCTCGTGCTGGCCGCTGATGGCGTGGACCAGCGCGGTCGAGCCATCCTTGGTGGCCTTGTCGACTTTGGCACCGAGGTCGAGCAAGAGCCGCGCCATCGCGAGGTCGCCCCACACGGCGGCCAACATGAGAGGTGTGTTTCCGTACCGGACGGTATCCATGTGGACACCCGCCGCGATGAGCCTCTCGGCTTGGTCGCGGCGGCCGGCTCGAGCGGCGTAGACGAGGGCCCGAAGGGGCAACTCGCCGCGGGCCTTTTGCGCGGGCCCGTCTGCGGCAAATCCCTTCAGAAATCCCTCCATCTCCTGGAGAAACTCCTTGCCGCGCTCGACGTCGACGATGCCAATATATAGGTCGCCGTAGAGGTCGCCCGAGCTGACGAAGCAGCCGTCGAACTTGCCCGCCTCGATGTCGTGCTTCCCGCCGGAGCGGTCTCTGTGCCGCACCGCCTCTTTGTGAGTGAGAAACGCACCACACGGGGACGCCGGATCCCGGTCGTCGCCCCATCCGAACCGGTCCTCGTACCAGACCACGAACACCTGCAGGCCCGAGGCACGCCTCAGCTCTTCGTCAGTGAAGTGTTGGGAGAGGTCCCGAGCCTTGCCCATGACGATCCTCGCAAGCTTTCAGTATAGGGACGGGCGGGGCGCGGGGCGAGGCCGCCGTCATCGAGATGCTGGAGGCGGTCGTTGGCGAGGGGCGGGTGACCCAGGCG
>JAFDJI010000447.1 GCA_019307545.1 Deltaproteobacteria bacterium
CCCCGCTGCCCGGTCGCCGATCTTCAGGAAGGACATCAGGCCGGAGGAGCGGCCACCTCCGGAGAGTGGCTCCCCTTCGCCCCGGAGGTTGGAAAAGTTGGTGCCGGTGCCGGAGCCGTACTTGAACAGCCGGGCTTCGCGGAGCCACAGGTCCATGATCCCGCCGTCGTTGACCAGGTCGTCGCCGATGGACTGGATGAAGCACGCGTGGGGCTGGGGCCGCTCGTAGGCGGAGGTGGAGGCCACCACCTCTCCGGTGCTCGGGTCGACGTAGCGGTGGCCCTGCGCGGGTCCGTCGATCCCGTACGCCCAGTGCAGGCCGGTGTTGAACCACTGGGGCGAGTTGGGGGAGCACATCTGGTGGGCGAGCATGTGACGAAGCTCGTCGTGGAAGGCCTTCGCGTCGTCCTCCGAGTCGAAGAGGCCCTCCCGCCACCCCCAGTAGGACCAGCACCCGGCGAGTCGGTCGAACACCTGGCGTGAGTCCTTCTCTCCCCCGTACCGACGGTCGGGAGCGAGCGCGTTCAGCGCCTCGTCGTCCGGGACGCGCCGCTGCAGCCACGCCGGTACCCCCTCCTCGTGCACCGGCCGGGTGGCCGCCGGCACGCCGGCACGCCGGAAATACTTCTGGGCGAGGATGTCCGTGGCCACCTGGCTCCAACCTTCGGGGACCATGACGCCCTCGGCCTCGAACACCGGCGAGCCGTCGGGGTTGCGGATTTCGGAGCGACGGGGGACGAAACCCAGCCCGTCATAGGGTGATTCCAGATCGATTGTGAACCGGCGCGCGACCTTCATATGGGGACCTCGAGAGACGTGCTTTCTAGACGTACCTGGCCCCCGTCCACCCCAGAGCCCTGTGGATCCGGGACGGAAGCTGTTTGGGGGAGGCTCGACGGAACAATGTCCGATAGCACGACCACAATATCTTGTGGTGGGTCACCGGCGCAAGACACAACATCTTGGGTCTGCGTTGTTGAAAACTGGTCCTGCAAACGTCCCCAGAATCCACAATGGAGATCGGGGAGCGCCCACCTGTGCGAGATGACGGGGCTCGAAAATGATCCCCAGCGAATTCCGCCGCTGAGTCACAGATTGCCCACAGCTTCTCCACAGCAGATCGGTCTTTGATCGTGACCATCCCTGACGGGGCAGAATCGGTGTCAATGCGCACGAACACGGGCGCGCCATGGAGTGGCACTACGCCCCCCGTTGATTGTCACGAAATGTCACGACCGCTTTCCATAGGCCGAGACGTCTCGGAGCAACCCCCTACGTTTCGCGGAGGAGGTCGGCGACCTGATCGCGGAGTCGCTCCAACTCCTGCCGCACGTGGTTTCGGTCCCGGTGGAGTACCCCCAGGTCGAGGCTCGGCTCCCGCTCCAGGCGGAAGACCAACATGTCGAGGTCGTGCATGACTTCGTCGAGCTTGGCGGCGAGGCGGGGATCGGACATGGCGGGGTCAGTCTAACGTCGGTGGCGTGGCGTCGGGGACCCGGTCGGCGCCATTGGTTCGTCTCTCCCTTGGCACCTGAATCGGAATGCGGTTGAATGGGGACCATGGACTTCCTAGGCGGCGGCTCGCTCGAACTTGGGTTGTTGTGGGACTTCGCGATCGCGCTGTTGATCGGGGCGCTGATCGGGGTCGAGCGGGAGCAGCGGCAGGAAGGGGCGCCCAGCCACTTCGGGGGACTCCGGACCTTCACCCTGCTCGCCATTGCGGGGGCGGCGGCGGGTCATGTGTCGGCCTCCGTCGGCAACCTGTGGATCTTCGTGGCGGGACTGATCGGCGTCTGCACGCTCGTCGGGATCGCGTACTACCTGGCGGGGGCCATCTCCAAGGAGACGCCCGGCCTCACCACTGAAGTCGCGGCGATCGTCACCTACCTGCTCGGTGGGATGGCGCTCCTGGAGATGCAGGAGATCGCGATCGTGCTCGCGATCGCCACCACCGCGCTCCTCGCCTTCAAGCAAGATCTGCACACCGTGGTGAAGGGCATCGGCCGGGACGACATCGTGGCGGGGCTCAAGCTGGCCTTCGCCACCTTCATCATCCTCCCGATCCTCCCCAACGAGGCGCTGGACCCCTGGGGGGCGCTCAACCCCTACAAGCTGTGGCTGCTGGTCATCCTCATCTCGGCGCTGTCCCTCATCGGGTACGTGGCGGTGCGGATCATGGGCGAACGCCGCGGCATGGCCCTCACCGGGTTCTTCGGGGGGCTGGTGTCGTCCACCGCAGTCACCCTGACCTTCGCCAAGCGGAGCAAGGAGCCAGGGGCGGTGGCAGATGCCCTGGCGCTGGGACTGTTGCTCGCGTGGGGGGTGATGTTCGTCCGGGTCGTGATCGAGGTCGCGGTGGTGCACCCCCCCCTCGTCCGGTCCGTGGCGGGACCGATGGCCGCGATGTTCCTCGCCTCCGCCGCGGTCACCGCTGTGCTCTACCGCCGGGCGAACCGCGCGGGGGTCCCCGACGACGCCACCCCGGCAGCCGAGCACGAGGACGTTCCGCTCGAGAACCCGTTCAACCTGACCTCGGCGATCAAGTTCGGCCTCGTGTTCGCGGCGGTCCTGTTGATCGTGGAACTCACGCAGTCCTGGGTTTCGGAGGAGTGGTTGTACGGCGTGGCCGCGCTGGCGGGCACGACCGATGTCGATGCGATCACCTTGTCCCTGGCCGACCAGGCGACCCGCGGTCTCTCCGAGACCACCGCGACGCTCGGAATCCTCATCGGAGCCTTGAGCAACACCGCGGTCAAGTGCGGGATGGCGATTTCCCTCGGGAGTCCCGCCCTGGGCCGACGCGTGGGGGTCGCCTCGGGGATCATCGCGGCCGCGGGAATCGCGGCGTTCGTGGTGCAGTTGCTCCTGTAGTCGGCAGGGCCGGCCATCAGCTTTCAGCTTTCAGCCAGCGGGCTTTCTGCGAAGCACCGTCAACACATCGCTGATCGCTCTTAATCGTCGAAATCGCCCTCGGGGCCCTTGTCGCTGTCGATGAGCGCCGCCTTGCACCGGATCTCCGCTTCGGTCCACTCGGCCGGGTCCTCGATGCGGGTGGCGTGGGTGCCCACGTCGTGGGAATCAGCCCGCACCAGCTCCTCCACCACCAACGGGGCCGTGTCACCGGCGTAGAACACGTCGACCAGCAGGTGGTACACGAAGTCCTCGACCGCCGCCGCCATGCGCTCGCGTACCTCCCGGGGTTGGGACAGCACGCGCGTCTCGAACGGGCGGTTGAGCTTCTTGAGGTTGCCGCCCTTCCATCCCTGCCCCGCGGCGTAGGCGAGCATCTCGGCCCACAGCGCCTCGGTGACGCCCTTTCCGGGCAACTTGACCAGGTTGCCGTCTGCGTCGAGTGATGCGTTGCCGTAGTCGTCCACCTCCACGCCCCAGGAGATCATCTGCAGCGCGGTGGCCACGTTGGCCTTGGTGGTGTGGGTGAGGGTGGCGATTTCCCGCAGGCGATCGCTGGAGTTGCCGGAGGTACCGTGTTGGGCACCGGAGACCTGGTAGGGGGCGATGGCGTCGTGAACGGCCCGGGTGAGGTCGACCTGGATGCCATGCTCCTCGGTCTGGATGCCGTGAGCCGAGCCGTTGTTGAGTGCGATCCAGTTGGGGAACACGCCATGGGCGTTGAGTCCGCTCAGCAGGAACACGGCCTCCTGTGGGGTGGACATGCCGGCCTTGCCCTTGATCTCGCCCACCTCGGTCTCGTAGCCGGCCCAGGTGGGAATGAGTGGGGCCATGGCCAAGCTGGCGAGGAGGTTCTCGTCGTCGGGCAGGTGGGATGCGTCGATGGCGATGGAGGTGATCCCGGCGTCGAACATGCTCGGGATCTCGGTGCGGGCCGCCTCGATGTCGGTGGCGCCCTTGATCCCGTAGTGGTCGGCGTGGATGGCTACCGGCACCGTGATGCCCAACTCGTTGGCCGCCTGGTCGACCCGGAGCGCCATGTTCCAGAAGTTGGTGCCGCAATAGGCGTCGCGTCCGCCCTCGCTCTTGGCGATCTCCACGATGATAGCGGCGTTGGCGTGCTGGGCCGCCGCCAAAGCCCCGCGGATCACGACCAGGTTGCGCCCGTTGGCCGCGATGGTCATGCAGCCGCCGCGCGTCCGCAACCCGCGGTCGATGGCCTTGCCGCTCACCAACAGCGCCCGGGAGTGGGGAAAGAGTCGCCGGACGTTGGGGGGAC
>JAFDJI010000448.1 GCA_019307545.1 Deltaproteobacteria bacterium
CGAAGACGACACGACCGCCGACGGCCCCGTCGTGGCCGGGATGCTGCGTGCCCCCCGGCGCTGGGAGCAGCTCATCGTCGATGCCGCGGTGATCGGCGGGCTCGACCGGTGGGAGCGCCGCCTGGGCGGGCTCGAGGGCCAACTCCGACTCGACCTCCAGGAGTTGGAGCCCGACGCCCCCGCCCGTGCCCGCGTAGAGCGCAACCTGGCCGAGCTGGCTCGGCTCCACGACTTCGGGCTGCCGTTGCTCCGCGACCTGGACGCCCTCCCCGACGCCGCCCCCTGGGGCGAGTGGCTCGACCACCTCTCCGCCCTCGCCAGCCGTGCGGTTCGCCATCCCGACCGGGTGCTGGCGGTGCTCTCCGAGCTGCGACCCATGGCGGGCGGCGGGCCGGTCGGTCTCGACGAGGTCCGCCTGGTGCTCGCCAGGCGCCTGACCGACTTGGTGGAGCGCCCGCGGGAGCGGCGGTACGGCCGGGTGTTCGTGGGGTCGATGGCGTGCGCCCGCGGACTGTCCTTCGACGTGGTGTTCGTACCCGGTCTCGCCGAGCGCCTGTTCCCGAGGAAGGTCATCGAGGACCCCATGCTCCTGGACGCCGAACGCGCTGGCCTCGCGGGTCTCACGGTGAACGCAGACCGGGCAGAGGCCGAGCGCACCGCGCTGCGGCTCGCCGTCGGCGCCGCGCGCGAGCGGGTGGTGCTCTCCTGGCCCCGGGTCGACGTCGACCAGGCACGGCCCCGTGTTCCCTCCTTCTACGGGCTCGAGGTGCTGCGGGCCGCCGAGGGCGTCCTACCCGACTTCGACGCGCTGTCACGGCGCGCCGACCGTGTGGGAGAGGCCCGCCTCGGGTGGCCCGCCCCCCGAAACCCCCTGGCGGCCATCGACGAGGCCGAGCACGACCTGGCCCTTCTCTCCCGGGTGCTCCGCCGCGAAGGGGCCGACGCCACCGGCACCGCCCGCTACCTCCTCGGCGCAAACCCCCACCTCGCGCGGGCGCTGCGGGCTCGAGCGCGGCGCTGGGGCGTGGGGCGCTTCACGCCGGCCGATGGCCTGGTCGATCCGCGCACAGCCGGTCGCGAGGCGCTCGCCCCCCATGGTCTCGCGGCGCGCAGCTTCTCCCCCACCGCGCTCCAGAACTTCGCTGCGTGCCCGTACCGCTTCCTGCTCTACACCGTCCACAAGCTCGGGCCGCGGGAGCCGCCCGAGGCCATCGAGCACATCGACCCCCTCAGCCGCGGCTCCCTGGTCCACGACGTGCAGTTCGAGCTGCTCACCTCCCTGCGGGACGAGGGGCTGCTCCCGGTCACCACCCACACCCTACAAGCGGCCCGATCGCGGCTGGACAGCACCCTCGACCAAGTCGCCGCCCGCTACCACGACGACCTGGCCCCGGCCATCGAGCGGGTGTGGGAGGACGCCGTGGCGGGCATCCGGGCCGACCTGCGGGAGTGGCTGCGGCGCGCCACCGAGGAGCCCCGGTGGGTGCCGTGGCGATTCGAGCTCTCCTTCGGGCTGGGGCAGCAGCGCGAGCGGGATGCCCACAGCAGCCCCGAGCCGGTCACCCTCGACGACGGGCTCACCTTGCGCGGCTCCATCGACCTGGTGGAGCGCGACGCCGCCGGAAGACTGCGCGCAACCGATCACAAGACCGGCAAGGCCTGGGTGAAGGAGGGCGCCGTGGTCGCAGGGGGTGAGGCGCTCCAGCCGGTGCTGTACGCGCTCGCCGTCGAGAAGCTGTTCCCCGATCAGGAGGTCGTCGCGGGCCGGCTCTACTACTGCACCGCACGGGGCGAGTTCACCGAGCGGGTGATGCCGCTGGACGACCGCGCACGGCGCATCGCGTCCGAGGTCGTGCGCGTCATCGGCGAACGGCTCCAGGCCGCCAATCTCCCGGCGGCGCCAGCGAAGGGTGCCTGCCGGTGGTGTGACTACCGCGTGGTGTGCGGCCCCTGGGAGGAGCCACGCACCCAGCGGGTGAAGCGGCAGGACCAGGTGGCCGACCTCGAACACCTGCGGAGCTTGAAGTGACCCTCGCCGACCAGCACGCGCGCGGCCGCATCCAGCGGGATTTCGACACCACCTTCGTGGTGGAGGCGGCGGCTGGCACCGGCAAGACCACCGCGCTGGTGGCCCGGGTGGTCTCCCTGCTCCGCTCCGGCCGCACCCACCTCTCCCGCATCGTGGCGGTGACCTTCACCGAGAAGGCCGCCGGCGAGATGAAGCTGCGCCTCCGGGCCGCGATCGAGGAGGCGCGCGCCGAGACGCCGGAGGACGAACGCGACCTCCTCGACCAGGCCCTGGCGGAGCTGGAGGTCGCCCGCATCGGGACCATCCACTCCCTGTGTGCGGACCTCCTCCGCGAGCGTCCGGTGGAGGCGGGGATCGACCCCCAGTTCGAGGTGGCCCCCGACGATGCCGCGGGCCGCCTCTTCGAGCAGGCCTTCGAGGAGTGGTACCAGCGCGTCCTGGCCGACCCGCCCGAGGGCGTGCGGCGGGTGCTGCGCCGTCCCCCCGGCCGCGACCGGTACGGCCCGCGCCAGGTCCTTCGGTCCGCGGGCTGGAGGCTCCAGGAGCACCGTGACTTCCGCGGGCCCTGGCGCCGCGACCCCTTCGATCGCGACCGTGCCCTCGATCGACTGGTGGAACGCCTGGCCGAGCTTGGCGACCTCGCACCCCGGGCCGACCGCCCCGATGCCTGGCTGACCCGGCACCTGTGGCAGGTGCACCGCTGGGTCCAAGAGCTCCGCAGCCGGGAAGAGGCGGCCGGACGAGACCACGATGGGCTCGAGGCCTCCCTCCGCGACCTCTGGAAGTTGAAGTGGCGCTGGAAGGGGTACCCGGGGCGCAACTTCGCCCAGGGCCTCTCCACCAGCGAGGTGATCGCGCTGCGCGACGCGGTCAAGGAGCAGCTGGACCGTGTTCGGGCGCAGTGTGACGCCGACCTCGCGCCCTGCTTGCACCAGGAGCTGTGGCCGCTCATCGAGCGGTACGAGGAGCTGAAGCGACGCGCCGGGAAGCTCGACTTCCTCGACCTGCTGCACCACACCCGCAACCTGCTCGTACGCAACCACGCCGTGCGCCACGAGCTTCAGCAGCGATTCACCCACCTGCTGGTGGACGAGTTCCAGGACAACGACCCGCTCCAGACCGAGATCGTGCTCCTCCTCGCCTCCGCCGACCCGACCGAGCACGACCCCGTCCGTGTCCCGGTGGTTCCCGGGAAGCTGTTCCTGGTGGGCGACCCCAAGCAGTCCATCTACCGGTTCCGGCGCGCCGACGTCGCGGTCTACCACGCCGTGAAGCGCCGCCTCCTGGCACGGGGTGCCGAGCTCCTGCACCTCTCCACCAGCTTCCGCAGCGACCCCCGCATCCAGCAGGCGGTCAACGCGGCCTTCGCCCCCAGGATGGGGGGTGGCACCCAGGCGGAGTACGTCCCGCTCGAGCCGTTCCGCTCCGCGGCGACAGGAAGGCCGGCGGTGGTCGCGCTGCCCGTTCCGGAGCCCTACAGCCCCTACGGGAAGATCACCAAGTGGGCCGTCGAGGCGTCGGTGCCGCATGCGGTGGGGGCGTGGGTCCATTGGCTGCTGAACGACAGTGGCTGGACGGTCTCCGAGCCCGGGGCCGACGAGCCGGTCCCTGTGCAGGCACGCCACGTGTGCTTGCTCTTCCGGCGGTTCCAGACCTTCGGGGAGTCCCTGACCGAGCCCTACACCCGCGCCCTCGAGAGCCGCCAGGTCCCCCACGTCCTGGTCGGGGGGCGGTCCTTCCACGCCCGGGAAGAGGTCCTCGCCCTGCGCAACGCGCTGACCGCCATCGAGTGGCCCGATGACGAGTTGGCGGTGTTCGCCACCCTGCACGGGCCGCTGTTCGCCGTGGGAGACGACGCGCTCCTCGCCTGGCGAGCAGAGTTCGGGCGCCTGCACCCCTTGCGTCCCCTCCCCGACGACCTCTCCGAGCTGCTGGAAGAGGTGGCGAGCCCGCTGCGGGTCCTGGCGAGGCTCCACCGCGGGCGCAACCGCCGCCCCATGGCCGACACCGTGGTACGGCTCCTCGACGCCACCCGGGCCCATGCCGGCCTCGCCCTGTGGAGCGGCGGCGAGCAGACCCTGGCGAACGTGCTCCGGGTGGTTCAGCACGCCCACCGTTTCGAGGCTGCGGGCGCCACGTCCTTCCGGG
>JAFDJI010000449.1 GCA_019307545.1 Deltaproteobacteria bacterium
CGGGCGCCCCAGTGGATGGCATCGCCCACGATCTCGAGGGGAACGCTGCCATCACCTGTGACAGCGACGGTGAGCCAGGTGACGGGCTGATCGGCGTGGACCTCGGCGGTGAGGACCCCGTGGGGCTCGAGGCTCCGTCCGAAGGCGTGGATGCCGGGACGCTCGCCATAGCTCGGAGCGACGGTTGCGATGACCGCCACCTGCAGCGTCTGGTCGCCGACAGTCCATGACCCCACACCGTTGGTCAGGGCCAGGGTGTCGGTCGCCCCGTGCACGTACATCGTCAGGGTGTGTGCGCTACCGTCGGTGGGCTCGGACAGATCGCGGACGACCAGGATGTCGTCTCCCACCAGGGAAAGGGTTCGGGTCCAGGTGACCCCGTGGTGGGCGATCCGCGCGGTCGCGCTCTGGTCGTCGCCTGCGCTGACACCAAGGATCTCGGCGTCGGTGCGGGTCGCACCCTGGCCATCGACGAGGATCACGTTGTGGTCGTTTGGGGCGTTCACTGCCTCCCGGATCTCCCAGGAGCCGTAGCCGCAGTCGAGGAGCAGGTACTCTCCGCGGGCTGCCCAGAGGAAGGCGAGCGCGTCGGGGTGCTCGTGCTGCCCGCCCCCGGTGCGCGCGACCCCGGCTTCGGCGAGGAGCATCGCCCAGGGTCCGTCGGGTTCCCACCGATCCCGCAGCACCGCGAAGCCGGCGTCGGGGCGGGAAATCGGTCCCACGGGAGGCGCGGCGGCCTCGGGGGCGTCGGCCCAATACCGCAGGGAGTCGGCGGTGAGGTCGACCGAGCCGGTGGAGGTCCATGAGGAGGCCTGCCACTCCCAGCCGAAGGCCTGCTCCGGGCTTCCGCACAGGCCTGCGGTGTAGCCGAGGTGTGCCGAGGCGAGGTTGCCGTCATCGGTGTTTGGCGCGTATCCGATCGGCATGAGCATCTCGACGAACCGGTCGAAGCCGTCGCAGTAGCGGGGATCGGCCAGCAGAGAAGGCAGCGAGACGTTCTCCTCGACACAGGTGTCTGGGTCCCAGTTGTGGGCGCACGAAGTGCGGACCGTGAGTTGGTCGTCCCCCAGCCACCGGTCGAGTGCCGCAGCGAAGGGGAGCACCGACTGCATCGCGTAGACCTGGTAGGAGGGGCCTTCGGCGTACCCGCCGTCCGCCGCCGCCACCAACTCGTTCACCCGGGTGATTTCGGACAGCCCGTAGCTCACGTACCGTGCGGCGCGCGGGTCGAGGTTGGCCCCGATCCCCAGCATCCCGAAGGCCGCCGCGAGCTTGGTGTTGTGGTTGTTCTGGGCGACGAGGAGGAAGAGGGGGAAGTCCTCCACGTAGATGTTCCAGACCGCCTCGCCGAATGCGTGCAGCTTGGCTTCGGCGACTGCCGGATCGTGGCCGGTCGGGTAGCCCACGCCCAGCAGCAGGTCCCAGGTCCGCATACCCTGGAGGATGGCCTGTCCGGAATACAGGTCGATCTTGTCGACCAGGGAGATCTTGAAGGCCACCTCTTCCGGCAGGTCCTCGAGCGCCGTCGCCGCCTTGTCGCCCGCGGCCTCGTCCCCCGCCGCGTACAGCACCGCGCAGGCGAAGGCGATGTTGGTGTTCGTGACCGTCGAACTCAGGTTCTCGTCCAGCTCGCGGAGCTCCTGGGCACACCGCGTCTCCAGGCGCGCCCGCAGGGGCTCCCACGGCTCGCCCGTCCGTTCCAGGGCGTCCAGGAGAACTGCGAGGCCGTCTGCGTCGACCGCCAGCCGGGGTCGTTCGACCCACTCCGGGTGCCAGGCCGAGGCTGAGGTCGGGTCGCTGGGGTCGGTCCCCTCCTCGATCTCCTGGAAGTTGGAGATGCCGTCCCCGTCGTAGTCCGTCGGGGGGCCGGGTTCGAGGGTGGGCGGGCACCCGGTGAGGGCGACTGCGACCACCAGGCCGCGGATTCGATGGAGCGCTCGAGACACCAACACACCTCCACCGTGATGGTACCCCCAGGTGCATCGGCGCCGCTGGGCCTGAGTCACCGGTCCTGGTATGGGACCTGTCAAACAGTTAGACAAAATGAGTCAGGATGTATAGACAATCCAGCCAGGTGGGTCATCCGGGTGCGTGGTTCTCCACCCCGGGAGGGAGTGGCAATGGGCGGCGAGCCAACGAGCGAACCGGTAGCGGAGGCGCCCCGGGCCGGACCAGGGACAGCCGAACGCCGCAGGAAGGTGGTCGCGGGCTGCCTCGGTGCGGCCGTCGCCGCTCTGGTGTTCGCGCTCTTCGTGGTGCGCGTCGGACGAGCCGCGGTCCTTCGAATATGCCGTCCCGGTCGCGGGGACACTCGCCCCCATCCACTCGGTCGACGTGTTCGCCAAGGTCGGGGGTCGCGTGATGGAGGTCTTCGTCGGCTTGGGGGACGAGGTGAAGGAGGGGGACCCCCTGGCGGACGTGGAGGCCATCGAGTACTCGATCATGGCGAAGCAGGCGGACGCGGGCGTCGCAATGGCCGAACAGGCCGCGGCGATGGCCGAGCGTTCCCTGGACCGCCTCGACAGCGTGCACGAGCAGCTCGGTCCGGGTGCGCTCTCCCAGCAGGAGTATGAGGAGGCGAAGATCCAGGTCGAGGGGACCCTCGCCCAGCGCGATCTGGCGCGGCTCCAGCGCTCCCTCGCCCGACAGGTGGTCGGCAACGCGACCATGCGGGCTCCCCTGGACGGGGTCGTGACCCGGGTGTACGCCCGGGTCGGGGGAATGGTGGGACAGGAGTACCCCGCCTTCCACGTCGATGATGCCTCCGAGCTGGTGGTGCGCTGCCAGGTCGGCGACCTCGACCTCCCCTACGTCGAACCGGGCCAGGACGTCCGGCTGTGGACCGATGCGCTGCCCAACGTGGAGCTGACCGGCACGGTCACCGCCGTCTCGCCGTCCCTCGACCCGTGGACCCGTCGCGCGCCCATCGAGGTGTCGGTGCCCAACCCCAACGGGGAGATCGCGGGCAACCTGTTCGCCCGGGGCGAGATCATCGTCCGCCGCGACGCCGCCGCCATCGTCCTGCCGCTCGAGGTGGTGCAGCGCTCCGAGGGTGAGGCGACCGTCCAACTCGCTCGCGGTGAGCAGGTCGAGGGAAAGGCGGTGACCGTGCTGTGGAATTCGGGTTCCGAGCTCGCCGTGGACGGGCTCATGCCGGGAGACCTGGTCATCGTCCCCGGCCCGAACCGTCTCGTCGAGGGCGAGCGGGTGGTGGTCGTCGAATCCTCGAGCGCGCCGACCGATGTGGCTCAGTAGACTCTCCATCCACCGACCGGTCTTCATGACCATGGTCATCGTCGTGGCCATGGTGCTCGGGGTGATTGGGTTGCTCCGCATGCCGGTGAACCTCTTTCCCGAGGTCTCGCTCCCGGTGGTCACCGCGATCGTGCCCTACCCGGGGGCGGGTCCGGCCGAGGTCGAGGCCCAGGTCGTTCGTCCCATCGAGGACGCGGTCGCCGGGATCGAGGGGTTGAAGGAGGTCTACAGCAACTCGCGCGAGTCGGTGGGCATCGTGGTCGTGGTCTTCGACATGGGCGTGCCCATCGACCAGGTCACCGCGGATTTCCGCGACCGGGTCCTCGGACTGCGCGCCTTCTTCCCCGACGGAGTGGACGAGCCGATCTTCCGCCGTATCGATCCCGCCGCGGCACCGATCCTCACCTTCGCCGTGGCTTCGGAGTGGGACCCGATCGAGGTTCGCAGGTTCACGGAGCAATTTCTCAAGCCCCAGGTCGAGCGGATCGACGGCGTGGGGGCCGTGACCATCCAGGGCGGAGAGGAGCGCGAGATCCACGTCGAGCTGGACCTGCCGAAGATGGGGGAGCTGCGCATCCCGCTCATGCGGGTCATCCAGCTCCTTGGCTACGACACCCTCGACATTCCGGGAGGCAATCTCGACATCGGCGACGCGCGGCTCGGGATCCGCTCCGTGGGGCAGGTGGAGAGCCTGGACGAGCTCGGCAGCATCGTGGTCCAGGGCTTCCCGCAGCCGATCTACCTGCGCGACATCGCGCGCATCATCGATGGACGCAAGGACCGGTCGACGCTGGCGCGGGTCGACGGGCGCCGCGCCGTGACCTTCGACGTGATCAAGGAGAGTGGGGCGAACACCGTGGCGGTCGCCGACGCCGCGCGGGAGGTAGTCGAGGCCCTGGACCTCCCGGAGGGGGTCACGGTCCAGCGGGTCGTCGACACCTCGGACATGGTCCGGGACATGTCCCACGACCTGCGGCGTTCGCTGTTCATCGGCGCGCTGATGGCGATCCTGGTCGTGTACCTGTTCATGGTCGATCTGCGCTCGACCTTCATCTCGGGTCTGGCGCTCCCGACCTCTGTGATCGCGACCTTCTTCTTCATCTGGCTTGCCGGGTTCTCGATCAACATGCTCACGCTGCTCGCGATGGCGCTGGCCATCGGCATCCTCATCGACGACGCCGTCGTGGTGCGGGAGGTGACCTACCGGTACCTCGAGCGGGGCGAGGGCAAGGTCGAAGCCTCGCTGAAGGGCACCGGCGAGGTGTGGCTGGCCGTGCTCGCGACCACCTCCTGCATCCTGGCCGTCTTCATACCGGTGGGCTTCATCGGCGGGGTGGTCGGACAGTTCTTCGGCGAGTTCGGGCTCACCATCGCGATTGCGGTTGCGGTCTCGTTCTTCATCGCGTTCACCGTCGACCCGATGCTCTCGTCGCGGATCGGGCGGGTCATCCCCCCCGAGGAGCGGGGTCCCGTCGCGCGCGCCCAGCTCGGCGCCATCTCGTGGCTCGACGATGCCTACCGTGGCCTGCTGGCCTGGGCCTTGGACCACGGCAAGGCGGTCATCGCGATCGCGACGGTGATGTTCGTGAGCAGCCTGGGGATGGCCGCGATCACCGGCTCGGTGTTCATGCCGGCCTACGACCGGTCCCAGTTCGAGGCGAAGATCGATCTGCCCCCGTCGACCGGGCTACTCGCGGCGGAGCGCAGGGCCGCTGAGTTGGAGGCACTGATCCGGCAGAGCCCGGAGGTCGAGCACATCTACACCGTCGTCGGTCCCGACGGCGCGACGGACAGGCTCTACATGCGGGTGCTCACCAGCGACAAGGGCGAAAGGGACCGTTCGATCTACGAAATCCAGGACGAGGTCCGCGAGCGACTCTCGGTCTTGCCGGGGATGGTGGTGAGCGTGCAGGACCCGCCGATGATCGAGGGCGGGGGAGTGGGCCGGCCGGTGGAGGTGGAGCTGCGCGGCGACGACATGGCGGTACTCGGAGAGGTGGCGAGCCGGCTGCGGGCCGAGATGACGCGCATCGAGGGGGCTGTGGGCGTCCAGACGACCTACCGCTCCCCGCGGCCGGAGCTCCAGCTCGATGTGGACCGCGACAAGGCGGCTTCCGCGGGCCTCTCGGTGGGCCAGGCGGGCATCGCGCTCCGGATGGCGGTCGAGGGGCAGGTGGTGGGGAGCTACCGGGAGGGCGAGGAGAGCTACGACATCCGGGTCCGCGCCCGGGAGGAGGATCGCACCCCGCGCAAGCTGCTCGCGTACCTGCTGCTCCTGAGCCCGCTCCCGCGGCTGGACGACCCCTACGGACTCGGCACGCCGGTTGGGCTGCAGGACATCGCGCGGCTCACGACCGCGTCCGCGCCCTCCTCCATCCGCCGGCACGACCGTCAACGTTTCTACCAGGTGAGCTGCGAGCTGGCCGGCCGCCCGCTGTCGGACGTTGTGGCCGACACCCAGCAGGTGCTCGACGAAATGGACCTCCCGGAGGGGGTGGAGGCGAAGATCGTCGGCGAAGCGGAGTTCGCGCGCGACGCCCTGGCCAACCTGCTCTTCGCCCTGGTGCTCGCCATCGTCTTCGTGTACGCGGTCCTCGCAAGCCAGTTCGAGAGCTTCATACACCCCCTCACGATCATGCTCTCGCTGCCCCTCGCCGTGGTTGGCGCCTTTGCCACCATCTTCCTGGTGGGATGGCCCATCGGGATCCCGACCATGCTCGGGATCATCCTGCTGATGGGGCTGGTCACCAAGAACGCGATCCTGCTGGTGGACCGTGCCAACCAGTTCGTAGACGAGGGGCTGGCGCCGCGCGAGGCGATGCTCGAGGCGGGACATCTGCGCCTGCGGCCGATCCTGATGACCACCCTCGCGATGATCCTCGGGATGGCGCCGGCGGCCTTTGCCACGGGTTCGGGCAGCGAGATCAGCCAGCCGATGGCCCTGCCCGTCATCGGTGGCCTGGTGGCCTCGACCCTGCTGACGCTGCTGGTGGTGCCGGTGGTCTACCTGTGGATGGAGCGACTGAGGGAGAGCCTTGGGATGAAACGGAGGACGGCAGCCGCGCCGGTCGCGGGGCCCGAGGCCGGGGAGGTGGCGTGATGGACCGGGATCAGCGACGCGCGGTG
>JAFDJI010000450.1 GCA_019307545.1 Deltaproteobacteria bacterium
GTCGGAGGTGCTCCACCCGTGGCGAGCGTTGATCGACCACATCCCCGCCGTGAGCACCGCGGCCGCGAGAGCGCGACGCGCCCATAGCGAACGGGCCGCAAACCTCCGGAATCCGGCAGCGACGCCTCCGAGCAGCGGGACGGTCCCCAGGCCGAAGACCACCATGGTCAGGGCCCCCTGGACGGGCTCTGCAACTGCCATCGGGAGACCGAGCGCCGCGTACACCAGCCCGCAGGGCAGAAAGGCGGTCAGGACCCCGAGTGCCCAGCGCGCGACCGCGTCCCGCCTGCCGAGGAGCTTCGCAGAGGCCCTGGTGAGGCCGGGGATCGAGGGGACGTGTTTCTCCGAGATGAGGCCCGCGAGGCGCGCCGAGAACCACAGGAGCAACCCGGTGGCGACGACCCCGGCGACCCATCCGGGACCGGGCAGCGACGAACCGATGGCGGCCGCGAGCGCGCCCAGGAACGCGTAGGTGCAAAGGCGTCCCACGTGGTAGGCCACGGCGCCCACCGGGTCTTCGGAGGCCGCCGCCGCGAAGCCACCGCACATGCCGAGGCAGTGCGGGCTTCCCACGGCGCCACTGATTGCTGCACCCAGGAAAATGCCAGTCATCTCCTCACCCATAGCGAGTCACTCCCGAGGCGACCACGTCAGCGGATGCATCACTCCGACAATGCGCTATAGGGCCGAAGCACCACCGGTACGGCCTACGGGAATGTCCCTCTCCAGCGCACTTCTGTAGGCCGATCTGTGCCGCCGCCAGAGCCTCGGACGGCCGGCAAGTCGTTGCCCTGGCATCCATGGAGGAGCGACCGTGACAGAGACCGCACCCGTCACTCCCAACTACGACGAAGCCGTCGTCAAGAAGTTCTACGTCGCAACCGTGTTGTGGGCCCTCGTCGGGATGCTGGTGGGGGTGACGATCGCGCTGCAGTTGGCCTGGTGGCCGGCGAACATGGACAACCCGTACACGACCTTCGGCCGCCTGCGCCCTCTGCATACGAACGCAATGGTGTTCGCGTTTGCCGGCAACGCGGTGTTCACCGCCATCTACTACTCGATGCAGCGGCTATTGAAGGTCCGGATGTGGAGCGACTTCCTGTCGAATTTCCACTTCTGGGGTTGGCAGCTGATCATCGTGGCGGCCGCAGTTTCCCTCCCCCTCGGGTTCACCCAGGGCAAGGAGTACGCCGAGCTGATCTGGCCCATCGACATCGCGATCGCCGTGGTCTGGGTCGGGTTCGCGGTCAACTTCTTCGCCACCATTGCAATCCGGAAGGTCGCACACCTGTACGTGGCCATCTGGTTCTACATGTCGATGGTGATCACGATCACCTTCCTACACGTGGTGAACAACCTGGCCATCCCGGCCACGTTCACCCGCAGTTACCCGGTGTTCGCGGGCATGACGGACGGCCTGGTGCAGTGGTGGTACGGCCACAACGCGGTCGGGTTCCTCCTGACCACCCCGTTCCTCGGCTTGATGTACTACTTCTTTCCCCGCGCCGCCGAACGCCCGATCTACAGCTACCGGCTGTCGATCATCCACTTCTGGGGCCTGGTCTTCCTCTACATCTGGGCCGGGCCGCACCACCTGCTCTACTCCGGCCTGCCCGACTGGATCCAGACCACTGGGATGGTGTTCTCGATCATGCTCCTCGCGCCGTCCTGGGGCGGCATGCTCAACGGCCTGCTCACCCTTCGGGGTGCCTGGGACAAGCTCCGCACCGACCCGGTCCTCAAGTTCTACGTCGTGGGGGTCAGCTTCTACGGCATGAGCACCTTCGAGGGTCCGATGATGTCCATCCGGGCCGTCAACGGCCTGTCGCACTTCACCAACTGGGTCGTCGGCCACGTCCACAGCGGCACGCTGGGCTGGAACGGCATGATGGCCTTCGGCATGCTCTACTGGCTCGCCCCGCGGCTGTGGGGGCGCAAGCTGCACAACGAGGGGTGGGCCACCACCCACTTCTGGATGGCCACCATGGGCATCGTCCTCTACATCGTCTCGATGTGGGCGGGCGGGCTCACCGAGGGCCTGATGTGGCGCGCCGTCGATGACGGCGGCCTGCTGTCCTATCCGAACTTCCTCGACGTGGTGCACCAACTCGATCCGTTCTATTGGACGCGGTTTGCGGGAGGGCTGCTCTACCTCTCGGGCGCCGTGTTGATGACGGTGAACCTCTCCCTCACCATCACCGGTTCGAAGCGATCCGCTTCCGCAGCCGTCTCGGCAAAGTGAGGTCCCCCATGGCAGACCACACGCAGGAAAAGGGACACCGCTGGCTCGAGGGCAAAGCTGCCCTGTTCGCGATTCTGGCGACCGTCGTCGCTGG
Source organism: Deltaproteobacteria bacterium (assembly GCA_019307545.1). Lineage (GTDB taxonomy): Bacteria > Myxococcota_A > UBA796 > UBA796 > JAFDJI01. The sequence continues at coordinate 2,337 of JAFDJI010000450.1, forward strand.
CATCGGCGGAGCGGTCGAGATCATCCCCTTGATGACCATCTCGGGGCCCGAGGCGATGGAGGAGGTCACCCCCTACACGCCCCTCGAGGTGGCGGGACGGGACATCTACCTCCGGGAAGGCTGCTATGTCTGCCACTCCCAGATGGTGCGCCCGTTCCGCTCGGAGACGCTCCGCTACGGCCCATGGTCGCGCGCCGGGGAGTACGCCTACGACCGCCCGTTCCAGCTCGGCTCGCGCCGCATCGGCCCCGACCTGCACCGGGTCGGCGGCAAGTACCCCGACGCCTGGCACTACGAGCACATGCAGGACCCCCGCGCCACCTCGCCGGGCAGCGTGATGCCGCCCTATCACTGGCTGCACAAACGCAAGGTCGACCCGGCGGACATCCAGGCCTCGGTCAGGGCACTGCGGACCGCCGGGACCCCCTACGCCGATGCCGACATCGCCGGCGTTCCAGAGGCGCTCGCGGAGCAGGGCGTCGGAATTGTGTCGCGTCTCAAGGACGCCGGGATCGACGCGAAGCCCGATGACGAGATCATCGCGCTCATCGCCTACCTCCAGCGCCTCGGGGTCGATGGTCGCGCCGCCATCAAGAACGCGGAGGCCCGCCAATGAACCCGGTCTTCCAGGCTGCCGCCGAGGCCAACGACCTGGGATGGCTGATGGGCGTCACGACCATCCTGTTCATCCTCAGCTTCCTGGGTTGGGTGTGGTGGGCCTATTCCCCATCGCGCAAGGCCCATTTCGAAGAAGCAGGCCGCATCCCCTTCGATGACGAGTCGGGAGGCGTCCCGTGAGCAAGATCACCGACGAGATCCTCGGACACGCCGACGAGAACGACGGCATCGAAGAATACGACAACCCGCTCCCAGACTGGTGGCTGGCGCTCCTCGTCATCACCATCGTGTGGGCGGTCGGGTATGCCGTGAACTACCACTTCGTCTCCGACCACTCGCAAGTGGCGTACTACGAGGCCGAGATGGAGGCTGCAGCGACGAGGTGGCCGCAGGACACGACCGAGGCCGGAGCCGTCGCGCTCACCGACGACAACATCGCGGCTGGCCAGGAGATCTTCACCACCAACTGCGTCGCATGCCACGGCGCGACCCTCGAGGGTGGGATTGGCCCCAACCTCATCGACGACGAGTGGATCCACGGCGGCGAGATCGAGGACATCGTCCGCACCGTCACCGAGGGTGTCCCAGAGAAGGGGATGCTGACCTGGGGACCCATCCTCGGCCCGGAGAAGGTCGGAAAGGTCGCCGCCTTCGTCTATTCGAAGCGCCTCCAGGAGCAGTAGGAGTGGGCATCGGGTTCTCCTGGGCGCGGGAGTGGGTGTACCCCGAAGCGATCAAGGGGAGGTTCCAACGGACCCACCGGTGGACGTCGCTCGGACTCCACCTGTTCCTGTTCCTGACGCCCTGGGTGAACATCCGGGGCCAGCCTGCCTTCTCCTTCGACCTCCCGGCGCGCCGCCTGTACCTGCTGGGCGAGATCTTCACCGCAGCGGACGGCGTGCTGCTGATGCTGATCGCCCTGATGGCGACTTTCGGGCTCTTCTTCTTCACCTCGCTGTACGGCCGCCTCTGGTGTGGCTACACCTGCCCCCAGAGCGTCTTCCTGTTGCAGTGGGTGGTTCCGATCGAGCAATGGCTGGAGGGGCCGCGCGGGCAGCAGATGCGTCGGGACAAGGGTCCGCTCACCTTCGACAAGGCCTGGCGCAAGCTGGCGAAATGGGCGTTGCTCCTCGGCCTGGCCTTCCTGGTGTCGATGGCGTTCATGGGGTTATTCTCGGACACCCGGGCGCTTTGGACCGGCCGGGGTGGCCC
>JAFDJI010000451.1 GCA_019307545.1 Deltaproteobacteria bacterium
CCGCGTCGCTGACCCCGGCGGAGCGCGACGAGGTCCGCGCCATCGCCACCTCCGAGCGCCAGTCGGTCCACTGGCTCGTTTCGCCCGACGCGACCGCGGCGGGAGTGAACGCCACGGTGCAACTCCCTGGAGTGGACCGCGGGGTGGAGGTGCCGGAGGTCGCCATGGCGGCGCGCAGGCTCGCGGCGACGATGCAGGAGCGCCAGCCGGGTGCCCGGGTCGAGGCGACCGGCGTCCTCATGATCAACCAGGCCATCTGGGAGGGCATGGGCGAGGATGCGCGCAGGCTGATCCCGCTGATGTTCGTCCTGGTGGTCCTGTTCCTCGCCCTCCTCACCCGCTCCGCGAGCGCTACCGCAGCCTCGGTCCTGGTCGTCGCCGGGTCCACCGCGGTGGCGATGGGGAGCGCGGGGTGGGCCGGGATGGATCTCTCACCGACCAACCTGATCGTCCCCATCGTGATCATGGCGTTGGCCATCGCCTCCAGCGTGCACCTGCTCGAGTACTACCGGGAGTTCCTGGCACAGGGGGCAGAGCCCGCCACCGCGGCCGTACGCGCACAATGCGCCAACCTGTCCCCGATCTTCTGGACGACGCTGTCCACGGTCCTCGGCTTCCTGAGCTTGAACGCGAGCGACGCACCCCCGATCCGCGCCTTAGGGAACATGGTCGCGCTGGGCATGGTGGCGAGCCTGGTCTTGTCACTCTGGATGTTCCCGGCGCTGATGCGACTGTTGCCGCGCCCGTCACCGCGCACCGCGTCCACAGCCTTCCTGGAGAGGCTGGCCGACCGGGGCCTGCGACATCGACGGCCCCCGCTCGCAGCGGGGTTGATCCTCGCGGCGGTGGCGGGCGCGGGTGCGTTCCAAAACGTGATTGACGACGACTTCATCGCCTACTGGGACCGGAGCACGCCGTTCCGGCGCGCCACCCAGTTCTGTCTCGACCACCTCACCGGTTTTGCGACCGCCGATTACTCCCTGGGCGCTGGCGAGCCGGACGGCATCTCCCGGGTGGACTACCTGCACAAGCTGGCCGCCTTCGAGGCGTTCTGGCGCGAACAGCCGAAAGTCCGGTACGTGACCTCCATCACCCGCGTGTTCGAGCGCCTGAACAAGAACCTCCACGGCGACGACCCGGCCTGGGAGCGGATTCCGGAAGACCCGGCCCTTGCGGCGCAGTACCTCCTCCTCTACGAGATGTCCCTGCCCTATGGGCTGGACCTCACCGATCAAATCAGCATCGACAAGTCCGCGAGCCGCCTGTCCGTGGTCTTCACCCAAGGCAGCAGCCGCCAGTTCCTGGAGGTGGAGGCCCGCGCACGCGCCTGGATGGAGGACAACCTGCCGCCCGAGATGTGGGCGCCGATGACGGGACAGACGCTCATGTTCACCAAGATGAGCTACCGGAATGCGTGGAGCATGCTGCGGTCGAACACCGTGGTGCTTGCGTTCATCTCGCTGCTCCTGATGGTGCCGTTCCGGTCCATCCGCATCGGACTTGCCACCCTGCTGCCCAACCTGCTTCCCCTGGCCATGGGCTTCGCGATCTGGTGGGTCGTCGACGGTCGGATCGGCCTCGCGGTGTCAGTCGTGGTGGGCATGACCCTCGGCGTCGTCGTGGACGACACGGTCCATTTCACGAACAAGTACCTGGAGGAGCGTCGCGTCGCCCACGCCACTCGAGAAGAGGCTGTGCGCAGGGCCTATCGACACGTCGGCATCGCGATGCTGTCCACCAGCGTCGTCCTCGTCGCGGGCTTCTCCGTGCTGATGCTGTCCCGGTTCACGCTCAACAGCTCGATGGGCGGGCTCAGCGCCGTCATCATCGCCCTGGCACTGGTCGCCGACCTGCTGTTCCTGGGCCCGCTGTTGATGGCCGTCGATCGAGGCGAATGACATGAGGCGCTGGCACAAGGTCGCGATCGTGGTCATCGTCTCCCTCGCCGGGGGGATCGGCTCGGCGGCACTGGCCATTCGCTCCGTGGGCATGAACGCGGGGGTTCGGAATGGGTGCTGGGGGACCAACCTCGCCGCGGGGAGCCAGGAGGCGGACATGTACACCCGGGCCGCCATCGCGATCGGTGGGCTCTTCGCGTTGGACAAACGCGAGACCCTCTACTTCAACACCTTCGAGGACGACCAGGGCGCCCCGCTGCGCGCGCAGTGTGACTACGTCCTGGCGGGTCGGGACCTCGATGCCCGTTGGTGGTCCTTCACGGTGTATGGCGAGGACCACTTCCTCATCCCCAACGAGGCGAAACGCTACTCCTACAACCTGCTGAACCTCGAGCGGAAGGCGGACCGCAGCTACGAGATCCACCTCTCCAGTACTGCACACGAAGGGAACTGGCTTCCCACGGGCACCGGCCGCTTCTCGGTCACCTTGCGGCTCTACAATCCGGGATCGAGCGTCTACCAACATCCGTCGACCACCGACCTGCCCCGCATCACCCGGGGGACCTGCCAGTGAAGGGGGCGCTGCCGTACCTCGCAGCGGCGCTGGTCGCTTCCGTGCTCGTCCACCTGTGCACGGTGATGGCCGTTCCCTACGCGGTGATGCTCCTCTTGAAGGTCGACACCGAGGCCGAGCCGAACCGCGTCCACCACGGTCCCCTGGTGACGGCCGAGACCCGGGACGTGGTTCGGCCCAGCCCCGACCTGCTCTACTCCGCCTGCCCCTTCGACCTCTCCGACGGGCCGCTCCAGGTCACCGCCCGGGTACCCGACTCGTACTTCTCGATCTCGGCCTTTGCCGATGACACGGACAACTTCTTCGTCCTCAACGACCAACAGATCGAAACGGTCAACGTCGCCATCGTGTTGGTGACCAAGGATCAGGACTACACGGCGAAACCCGCAGAGCGGGTGGTGATCGCGCCGTCTGTCGAGGGTGTGGTGATCTTCCGGATGTTGATCGAGGACCGCAACGCGTTGGACGAGGTGTTCGAGATCCAACGGCAGGCCGACTGCCGACCGGTCCACAGGTAGGAGGCCGGCAAGACCCAGGGCCCCGCCGCGATCGGACGACAACTCCCCGACCTGCCTGGCGTCGATGCGGCGTTTGCCGAGGACGCGTTCGGCTGGACCAAGGCCAACTTGACTGCCCCTCGCCCAGGCGGCTTGAAGACTCTTGGTCAGCTCTCTAGGGCTTCTTGCGCAGTCGTCTGCCCACCTCGCCCACCACCCGGGTCACCAGATGACGATCGGGATCGAAGTGGCGCTGCTCCTTCAGCCACTCGATCCCCGCCTCGATGTCACGCGCCACCTCGGATCGCAGGGCGCTTACGGCCTCGTCGTCCTGCCAGTCGTCTCCGTAAAGGGATGGGTCGATGGGATGTCCGAATCGGAAGTACAGGCGCTCCGGTCGGGGGATCGGGGTGGGGCCGATGCCCTTGATCACCGGCATCACCAGGTCCTCACGCAGCCCCAGGTTGGCGAGGACCCTGCCCACCGGCGTCTGCAACAGTTCGTCGGCGTCCATCACGATGTCCAGCGCATCCTCCACCCCGATGGCCGAAAACGGGACGATGGTGCACCGGTGCCGAATGGCCATGCGCGCGAACCCGCGGCGCTCCCTCCACACCAGCTTGTACTTCTCGCCCTTCCGCTTGGAGACCTCGCGGGCGCCGCCCGGAAACACCAGGATGGACTCACCGGCCTCCATCAGCCGTGCGCAGTTTTCCCGGGTCCCGTCCACCACCCCGAACTGCCGGAGCAGTCCACGCCACCCCGGCACCTTGAAGTGCGCGTGGTCGCCGAGCCCGCGCAGCAAGATGCCCTTGTGCTCGTACAGGCCGAGCGCCAGGAACGGCGCGTCGAGGATGCCCACGAGCGTGTGGTTGCCCACGAACAGCAGCGGCCCACGCCCAGGAACACGCTCCAGGCCGTGGAACACCGGCGCCGTGAACAGCTTCCACGGCTCCAGCATGCGCTTCGCCACCTCGATGGGTTTCGGGGATGGATCGTCGGGACCCTGCATTCCCATCAGCTAACGGCGACCCGGGCCCCACGCATCGGACGGCGCCTTCCGGGTCGGGTTTCATCCGCCCCCGGAACCGCCCTCTTGCTTGGTCGTCTTGTTGGTGCTACCTGCCTTTCGCGGGCGAGGGGTGTTCACAGACGCAGGGTCGAGCCAACATCGCATTTCCCGACTTTCG
>JAFDJI010000452.1 GCA_019307545.1 Deltaproteobacteria bacterium
ACGTGAGTTTCGACGTGGGCGGTTCCTGGCGCCCCCTACCCTGGTTCGGGGTGGGCGCGGTGGCACACAACATCGGCACCCCAGACCCCACGGCGGTGGCCCGCAGCGGTGCGGGGATCGCCTTGCGCCCCTTCGCCGATCTGCTGGTGTTGGGTGCCGACTATGTGCGGTCCTTCCCGCCGGACGGCATCGACCCCGATCTCCCCGCCGAGTTGGCGCGGTTCACCGCCCGCATCCGGCCCATCGAGGGCCTGTACCTCCGGGGGAGCGTCGACACCGAGCGCACGGTGGGGGCAGGGCTGGAGATGTACTTCGGCGGCGTGGGTGCCGGCGTCCACGGCGCCATGACCGAGGCGCAGGACATCGGTGTCACCGGGTGGGTGGGCTCCGATGAACCCGGGGAGAGCCTGGTCCGTTCCGGCAAACGGGTGCCGATCCTCGACCTGCGAACCATGCCCGAATACCAGCCTCCGACGGGGCTCTTCGTCCAGAAGACATCGAGCTGGATGGACGTCCTGGAGCTGCTCAGGCGGGTGGAGCAGGACCGGAGTGTCCGGGGGGTGGTGATCACCCTGGGCGAAGACCGCACCAGCTGGGCCCGTACCCAAGAGCTCCGCGACCGCATCCTCTCCCTGGAGGGCGCGGGGAAGAAGGTGGTGGTCTACCTGTACGGCGTGCCCTCCAACAGCGCCTACCACGCCGCCACCGCTGCCAGCCAGGTGTTCCTCCATCCCGCCTCCCCCCTGCAGATCCAGGGGCTTTCCGCGGAGCTCGTTCACTTCCGCGGCACCCTCGACCTGCTTGGAATCGAACCCCAGTTCGTGCGCCAGGCGGAGTACAAGAGTGCCGGCGAGCCCTTCACCCACACCGAGCCGTCCCCCCAGCAGCTCGAGCAGACCGAAGCACTGTTGGACGACGTCTACCAGGAGCTGGTCTCGGGAATCGCCGCCGGGCGTGGGGTCTCCCTGGAGCAGGCGACAGCCTGGATCGATGGGGGTCCATGGACGGGACGGGAAGCCCTCGAGATGGGAATGGTCGACGAGATGGCCTACCCAGCGGAGGTGGAGGACCTCCTGGACGATCTGCACGGCACGGAGGTCCACACCAACCGGCTCGAGAACACCCGCCAGCCGCACTCCGCCTGGGAGCCCCCGACCCAGATCGCGGTGGTGTACGTCGAACACACCATCGTGACCGGCGAATCCTCCGCCGACGGGCTGCTCAGCGCCAAGACGGCGGGGTCGCGTACGATCGTCCGCCAGCTCGCGAGGGCCGAGGCTGACCCCCTGGTCCGCGCGGTGGTGCTCCGGGTGGACAGCCCCGGAGGCTCCGCCTTCGCCTCCGACGAGATCTGGCGCGCGGTGGACCGCCTGCAGGCGGAGGGCAAGCCGGTGGTGGTCTCCATGGGGGGTATCGCGGCGTCCGGCGGGTACTACGTGGCGGCGGGGGCGGATGCCATCTGGGCACAGCCGACCACCATCACCGGGTCCATCGGCGCCCTTTCCGGAAAGCTGTCCACCGGCGACCTCATGGGGCGGGTCGGGGTGACCACCACCACCCTCACCCGAGGGCGAAACGCGAGCATCGACTCCTTCACCGAACCCTGGGACGCCGTCCAGGAAGCCCGGGTGCAGGCTCAGGTGGACGATGTCTACCGGCAGTTCACCGAAAAGGTGGCCGAGGGGCGGGGCCTCGACGCGGAGGAAGTGGACCGGGTGGCCCGCGGACGGGTGTGGTCCGGACGTCGCGCCCAGGAGGTGGGCCTGGTGGACGGCCTCGGAGGTTTCGAGGAGGCGATCTCCGATGCGCGGGAGCTGGCGGGTATCCCCAGGCGCCGAAAGGTGGGACTGGTGACCTACCCACGAGGGACCACAAGGGCGGAATCGCTCTCTCCCGCGTTGCTGAAGGTGCTCGGGCCTCTTCCGGACCTGTTGGCCTTCCGGGGCACCTCCCGGCGCAGCACCGCGCTGCCCGACGCGCTGACCCGGGTGTGGGAGCCCTGGTTCCTGTGGCACGCTCTCGAGGACGAAGGCGTGTTGCTCATCGACCCCTACGTCCTCGAAGTGGAGCCGCGATGAGCGCCCGACCGCGGGTCCTGGTCGTCGACGATGACAGGGCGGTCCGCGCTGCCCTGCGGGTCAACCTGTCCAAGGGTGGCATGGACGTGACCCTGTGCATCAACGCCACCGAGGCGCTGGGTACGCTCCGGGAGCGAGCCTACGACCTGGTCCTCACCGACGTGAAGATGCCCGGGTCGACCGGCCTGGAGCTGTTGGAGAAGATCCGGGACTCCTGGCCGGACATCCAGGTGGTGGTGATGACCGGGTATGGCTCGGTGGCGGACGCGGTGCGGGCGATGAAGGCCGGAGCCTCCGACTACATCATCAAGCCGATCGGCAAGGACGAGCTGATCCTCATCATCCGCAAGGCGCTGGACAACAAGGCGCTGCGCGCGGAGGTGGTCCAGCTCCGCCAGGAGGTGGAGGAGCGCTACGGTTTCCACAACATCGTCGGGACCTCCCCGGCGATGCTCAGCCTGTACGAGGATGTGGCCGCGGTGGCGGACACCTCCGCCACGGTGTTGCTCCAGGGTCCTACCGGCACCGGCAAGGAGCTGCTCGCCCACGCCATCCACTACCGCAGCCGACGGGCCCACGGGCCCTTCTTGGCGGTGAATTGCTCCGCCATCCCCGAGGCCCTGCTGGAGAGCGAGCTGTTTGGGCATGAGAAGGGGGCATTCACCGGCGCGATCCGCCAGCACCGCGGGAAGTTCGAGCAGGCCGACGGCGGCACCATCCTCTTGGACGAGGTGGGCGAGTTGGACCCCTACACCCAGGTGAAGCTGCTCCGGGTGCTGGAGAACGGCGAGTTCCAGCGGGTCGGCGGCTCCCAGACCATCAAGGTGGACATCCGGGTCATCGCCGCCACCAACAAGGACCTCCGCCAGGAGGTGACGTCGGGGAACTTCCGCGAGGACCTCTTCTACCGGTTGAACGTGGTCACCCTGCGGGTGCCGTCGCTCACCAAGCGCCGGGAGGACATCCCACTACTGGTGGACCACTTCGTCCGCAAGTACGCGCTGGAGAATGACAGGCCGATCCCCCAGGTTCGCCGCACGGTGGTCGAGCGGCTCAGCCAGTACCCGTGGCCGGGGAACGTCCGTCAGCTCCAACACGTGGTGGAACGGGCGGTGATCCTCGCCAAGGACGAGGACGTCCTGGACATCCCCTTGCCAAGAGACCCGCCGGTTTTGGAGGCCACCTCCGACGACGACCTGCTCCCCCCGCCCGGGGTGGCCCTGGGAGAGCTGATCGCTGCCTACGAACGACGGGTCATCGTCGCCGCGTTGAAAGAGGCCCGGGGCGTGCAGGCGGGCGCGGCGCGGCGGCTGGGCCTCTCCAGGTCGAACCTGAACTACCGCATCCAACGCCTCGGCATCCAGGTGAAAGAGATCGAGTACGAGTAGCGGCTCGTCTCCAGACCCCAGTCGTCCCGGTCGGGAGGCGCAGATCCGCGCTAGCACTGGCAGTAGCAATGGGATAATCGTGTGCAATGCATAGGATGCGCACCCGCACTGCCCAATTCGCACTGATCATGGGGGTCGTCGCTTGGGTGTGCGGGCTCGGCTTCGAGAGAATCCACGCCGTCACCAGCATCCACGCCTGGTGCGAGCTGCATCAAGAGATCGTCGAGGTCCACAGCTCCAGTGAAGGGGCGCTGTTCGCCTACCCCGAGGTCGGAGCGGAGGACCGTCAATCCCATACCGACCACGGCTGCTTGCTCCAGGGCCTCGTGCTCTCGAGCAACCTGGCATTCGTCGTCGTCATTCCCAACAGCTACTTCCGCCCCGTGCTTCGGCGCGTGGTGGACCCGACCCCCGAGGGCGCTCCCCGCGCTCTGCCGCTCGACTACGCCCCCAAGACCTCCCCCCCCATCACGACCTGCTGAGCCCGCGACGGGTGAGTTCCACCCGTCCGTGTCGCGTTGAACAGGTCGGCCGATTCTCCGGCTCCTGTGCTGTGCCCGCACCAAGCGGGCGTCTCCCGCACACCCACAGGATGATGTCATGCAGCGAAAAGTCTGCTCCTCCCTTGTAAAGACTGTGATTCTGGTCGTTGCTCTCGGGCTGCTCTGCGCCCGAACGGCGCGGG
>JAFDJI010000453.1 GCA_019307545.1 Deltaproteobacteria bacterium
GCAGCAGGTGGTGCACGGAGGCGGACGGGTCAGCCCGGTGCAGCCCACGACACCCTAAGGGGTGATGGAGAGGAAGGCCTCCATTGGGAGGTGGACCCGGCCGGCCCATGCCGCCTCGTTGTGCTCCGCGTCGGCATCGTGCCAGTGAAGCAGGTTCTCGTTCCAGGTGTAGCCGACCGAGGCCATCCGGTCGGCGAACTGGCGGGTAACGCAGTAGTTGTCGGCGTCGTTCGGGTCGTCCTCCGGCAGGCCGTCCTGGTCCGGGTCCTGGCAACCGTCACCGCCGTCGCTTCCGCCCGAATCCAGGTACAGCACCGGGTCGCGAACCCCCGCCTCCGCGTACAGATCCTCGATCGAGGGGTTCTCCAACCCGTAATGGCCCCACCCCAGGGTGCCCGACATGCTGCCCGCGAAGTCGAAAGCCTCCGGGTACAGGTGCGCGATGTACAGGCTGATCAGCCCCCCCATGGAGGAGCCGAGCACCCCATCGAGGCCGGTGCTGCCATAGGTCGCCTCGATGTGGGGCCGCAGGTCTTCCTGGACCAGTGCGGCGTAGTCGTCGCCGCGACCCCCGAGGATATACCCGTCGAGGTCCTCGGTGGTGTGCGAGTACTCGTCGAGGCGGTCCGCGGTGCTGTGGATGCCGACCAGCAGGATGTCGGTGGGAAGGTCCGCGAGGGTGGACTGGAGTTGCCAGCCTCCCCAGAAAGCGTCCGGATCGAACAGGTTCTGCCCGTCCTGCACGTAGAGGACCGGCCAGGGTCCACCACCGGTCGGCACGTGCACGATGATGTCTCGGGGCAGCAGCCCCTGCTCCTCCAGGTCGGGCCATCGATCCAGCCGCGGTCGGTCGATCGGGGGCCTCACGAAGCTGGCCTCGCCGTACTCGTCGTACTCGAAGGAGCGAGCCCAGCGGTCGGCCACCCACAACTCATCGTGGGTGAACTTGTACTTCTGGCCCTCAGGATCAGAGATCTCCACCTCTACCCAGGCGAGGCCGTCGGCCTCCTGCATAGCCAAGGGCTCCCATTCGTTGAAGTCGCCGGCGACGCTCCACGCCACCCCCGACTGGGACTCCAGCACGAACAACCATCTCCCGCGCTCGGTGAGGATGGGGATGCCGTTGGACCACGCGATCTGGAGCAGGCCGATCTGGCTGTCTGGGTGGGCTCCCGAGATCATCCCCCGAACCACCTCCTCATCCGAGAGGAGGGTCCAGTCGATGGCGGTGTCGGCCGTGTCGTCGGTGTCCTCCTCCGTCGGAGGACAGCCAAGGAGCATCAGGAGTAGGAGGTACATAGGGCGGGGCTCCCACGGGAACGACGGCATTCCGACCCCCATTTCTAGCCGATCTGCGGGGCACCCGCACTCCCCTCGCTGCGTTGACACCGTGCGAGCGACCCATTAGACAGCGCCGGTTCGGCCGCACTTGACGTGCGTCAAAACGAGACGGGCCCACCGCCCGTCGCCGGTACTCTCTTCGCGGAGGCCGCCATGGCCAAGAGGAAGAACGTCGCGCGGCAGGTCATCCATCTGGAGTGTACCGAGCAACGCGGAACCGACGTACCGGGCGCCAGCCGGTACTGCACCACCAAGAACAAGAAGAACACCCCGAAGCGGCTGGAGCTGATGAAGTACAACCCGTACCTCAGGCGCCACACCCTGCATCGGGAGGTCAAGTAGCCAACCCCCCCGGGCCGTGGCCCACGATCCGACCCCGGCCTCCTGCCGGACAACGCTCCGATCAAGCCCCCGCGACCCGCGTACAAGAGCACCACAGGAGCCTTAGATGGCACGATATCGTGGACCCCGACTGAAGAAGTGTCGGGCGGTGGGCGCGGTGCTCCCCGGACTCACCACTCGAGCTACCCTCGAGCGGCCGTTTCCTCCGGGTGAGCATGGCACCAAGCGCCGACGCAAACCGTCCGACTTCAAGATTCGCCTCCTCGAGAAGCAGAAGGCGCGCTGGCACTTCGGCATCTTGGAGCGCCAGTTCCAGCGCTACGTCGTTCGGGCCTCCCGGATGAAGGGCGCCGCCGGCCTGAACCTGCTGCTGCTGCTGCAGTCCCGCCTGGACAACATCGTGTGGCGGATGGGACTGGCTCGCACCATCCCCCAGGCCCGCCAGGTCGTGGTGCACGGTCACATCCAGGTGAACGGCAGGCGCGTCGATCGCCCGTCGTTCCACGTCAAGCCGGGCGACGAGATCAAGGTATGCGAGAAGTCGTCCACGAAGCCCTTCGTGCTGGGGAACCTCGAGTGGTCGACCGCCATGCCGCGGCCGTCCTGGCTCGAGTTCGACCCTGCGAAGGTCACCGGCAAGCTGCTCGGTCCCCCGGAGCGCAACGACCTGCCCTTCGAGCTGAACGAGAGCGCGATCATCGAGTTCTACAGCCAGAAGCTGTAGCAGTCTGCCTCGGCAGACTGCTACCCGAGCGCGCAGCCGACCGCGGCACGCGGACGGCTGAGGCGCGACCGAAGGCGGAGTGCCGCGCCGAAGGACCTCCGCCACACGGGATGTGCGCACAGCCGGAAGCCGGTCCTTCGGGGTGGTTCTCCGCCGCTGATACATGACAACGACCTGGGCCAAAGCGGGTCCCGGGAGTGGATCGGTGGAGCCGTGATTCGGCAAACGCCCTGAGGGAGCGCATGGGCTTCGTCATCACTGACCGTGGCATGATTCGGGGCGGGCAAGTGCCCGCTTCGGAGAGCACCCATGGGCCAGTGGTTCGTGCAGGACAACGGCAAGGCGAAGGAGCTGTCCGACAAGGCCCTGCGCAAGGCGCTGCGCAAGGGCCGACTCACCGGCGTCGAGCTGGTTCGCCGCGAGGGGGAGTCCAACTGGCAGCCCCTGCACAGCCTGGCCCTGTTCGCCGAGGAGGTCCCTCACGTGGGGGATCCGTCCAAGGTCGCCCGCAATCGGCACCTCGGCGGCTTCCTGTGGCACTTCGTCGCCTTCTTGGCGGTGATGTTCTTCCTCGGCTTCCCCAGCTGGGGCGTCTTCTGGGGCATCGGGCTGCTCGCCCATGCGGTGGGAACGGTACGGGTGCTGTGGCGGGTGACCGAGAGGCAAGCCCCCGCAGCGGTCGATGCCGTGGAAGAAGTCGAGGCCGAGGCGCCCTTCCTCGCTGACCTCCGCCGGACCCTGGCCAAGCTGGAGGAGTCGGGGGAGCCGGTGGACCGCCTACGCGACGACGCGACCAGCCTGCACCGCGATCGGGCCGCTCTCGACGCGGCCCTGGAGGGCGTGGACCTCCCCGCCCTGCGCAGCGAGCTCGAAGGGGCATGGCAGCGAGCGGCCCAGGCCACTCGAGAGACGGACCGCGAGGCCTTCGGGCGACAGGCGGCCGCGGTCGAGGAGCGCTTGGACGTGCTCGAGGACGCGCTGGCCGCACGGGACCGCCTGATGGCGCGCGAAAGTGAGCTACTGCACCAGCTGAATGGGCTCCTGCTGGCTCGGGTGCAACACCAACAGGACGCCTCGTCGGCCGCGACTGACGCCGGAGAGCGCCTCGCCAGGGTTCGCGAGACGCTCCGCGCCGACGCCGAGGTGGAGGAGTCCCTCGCCCGGGCTCGGCAGGCGGCCCGGAAGCAGCGCACCTAACCTTCGGCCTTGCAGTCCCGAGAAAGTGTCGGGCCGAGCAGCAGGACACCCTCAGCCTGGCGGAGCCGCCTCTGCCCGGCGGACGATGAAGAAGTCCACCCGCCGGTTCTTCTCCCAGGCCTCCAGGGTCTCCGCCGGATCGACCGGGTGGGACTCCCCAAAGCCCACGCTGGTGAGTCGCTCCGGCTCCACGCTCGCCTCGATGAGGTAGCCGAGCACGGAGGAGGCGCGCCGCCCGGAGAGGTCGAGGTTGGCCTCCTCCGACCCACGGCTGTCCGTGTGCCCCTCGACCCGCACCTCCAGGATCTCCGGATGGGCGACGAGGACGGTCGCGACCTCATCCAGCAGCGAGAAGCTCTCGGGCTTGATCGTCGCCCTGCCGGTGTCGAAGTAGACGACGCCATCGAGGGTGATCTGGTCCTCCACGATGCGTACCCGGATGGGCGCCAGGGTCACCGAGTGAAGGGTGTCTTCCCCGTCGACGACCACGTGCTCCAGCACCGCCGAGGTGTGGTTGGGCGCCATCACAACCGCGGAATAGGTC
>JAFDJI010000454.1 GCA_019307545.1 Deltaproteobacteria bacterium
AGAGGAGGGTCTGGGAGGCCTCAAGGGGCACCGGAGCGTGGGGGGTCTGCGCGCCAGCATCTACAATGCACAGACGGACGAGGCCATCGGCGACCTCATCCAGTTCATGAAGCACTTCGAGCAGACGCGAGGCTGAGCAATTCCGGGAGGTTTCCATGGGCCAAGATCCCGACAACGGTCAGGGGCATGTCGACGGCCTCGACGAGAGCGAGATCATCACCGACGAGGATCGGGTGATCCTCATCGACGAGGATGGCAACGAGCACCCCTTCGTGCTGCTGGCGCTGCTGGAGGTCGAGGGGCAGGACTACGCGGTGTTGGGGCCGGAGGACCAACTCACCGACCCCAGCCTCGAGGAAGTGGAGCTGAGCTTCTTCCGGGTGAGCCCGGGTAGCTCCGAGGATGAAGAGTGCTTCGAGGCGGTCGAGGACGACGAGGAGTTCGAGAAGGTGCAGGCCGCGTGCGCCGACCTGCTCGGTCTGAACGAAGACGAAGACTAGAGCTATCAGCTATCAGCTATCAGCCGTCAGCCGAGTTTGCCTTGGCCCCGCATCGGCGAGAGAGTGTCTCGTGGGCTTCCTGGTCCAGGCCTCACCCAACCAGAGGCATATGCTGCTGACTGCTGACTGCTGACTGCTGACGGCTGACCGCTCACTTCAGTGAGCGAATTGCCACGCCCTCGCGGAGCTTCGGCTCGAACCAGGTCGACTTCGGGGGCATGACCAGGCCGGCGTCGGCGACCTCGAACAACTGGTCGAGGCCGGTGGGGTACAGGTGGAACGCCACCGCGGCGCCCTCCTCGTCGACGGCACGTCGTAGGGCCTGGTGGCCGCGGAGACCCCCAACGAATGCGATCCGATCGGACGTCCGGGGGTCCTCGATGCCCAGGATGGGTGCCAACAGGTGGTCCTGGAGAACCGAGACGTCCAGGCGCGCCACTGGATCCGCCTCGTCGAACAGGCCCGGGCGTGGTGAGAGGAGATGCCAGTCGCCCTGGAAGTACATGGTGAAGGACCCGCGCTCCGGGGGTTGGGGTTCGGAGTGGGGTAGGACGGTGAAGAAGGTCTGCACGAGGTCGAGGAACGCCTCGGGTTCGTGGCCGTGGAGGTCCTTTACCACCCGGTTGTAGGCGAGCACCTGGAGTTGGTCGTCGGGGTACAACCCGGCGAGGAAGGTTGCGCTCTGCTCGTCTTGGCGGTTTGCGTGCACCCGGGACGCGGCGGCAGAGCGATGGTGGCCGTCCGCGATGTACAGCGTCTCCGCCCGCGCGAATCCCGCCCGGATCCGGTCGATCATGTCCGGGGGCGCGGGCCACAGGGTGTGCTCCACCTCGTCCTCGGTGGTCACCCGCCACGCGGGTTCGAGGGCGGTGACCTTGGCGGTGAGGGCCCGGAGGGTGTTGGTGGCCCGGTAGGTGAGGAACACGAGCCCCACCTGGACGTCGAGCACCTCCATGTGGTGGGTGCGGTCGTCCTCCTTGTCGGGGCGGGTGTGCTCGTGCTTGCGGATCTGGCCGCGGTCGTACTCCTCGACCGATGCCGCGGCAATGACGCCGACCTGGTGGTGTTGGCCCATCCGCTGACCATAGAAGTAGTAGGTCGGCGCTTCGTCCTGTTGCAGCGCCCCCGTCTCGACAAGCGCATCGAGGTTCTTCCGGGCGCGCTGGTAGGCGGCGTCGCTGTGGGGGTCCGTGCCCTTGCGCATCGTGGCCTCGGGGCGGGTTACCTGGACGAAGGAGCGCTTGTTCTTCGCCAGGTCGCGAGCCTCGGCTTCGGTCAGCACGTCGTAGGGCGGGGCGATCACATCGCCAGCGAGATCGTCGCGTGGGCGTAGGGCAGGGAACGGTCGGACATCGGCCATCGCTCACCTCGGGTCTGGACAGGCAAGACTATCAAAGCCTCCGCGCGCCGCCCCCCTCGTGACGGAGTTGCAGCCGAACCCCCGGCGAGCCGCCCGTCGAGCCGTTTCTGAAGTCGCACCCTGGACAGGAAGCGCTCCGGTGCGGATCCATGGGGGTCACCTCCCCACCGCTGGTCTTCCGGGCCTGGGTCGGGGTAGGGTTGCAGCCGCTCACCCGCGACGGAGCTAGGCCCATGGCTGTTGGCGACTGGATTGCAAACCTCTTTCAATCCGACGAAACGCGAGGTCTCTCGGGTGGGGCCGCCGGTGCGGTAGCGCTCGACGACTCCAACCCCTACTACAACTACCGACTCCGCCGGCACTCAGCGGACGGCGACCTGGTGCGGGAGCCGCAGCTCCTGTGGCACACCTCGAGCCATGTGAAGCGCAGGGCGGGTCTGGGGATCCACATCGCGGCCGACAAGGGGGAGGGGGTCGCCTCCTTCACCGACGTGCTGCTGATCCTCTCCGCCGCCGACTACAAGGAGGCCCTGGGGGGTGATCCGCAGGGCGGGTGGTTGCAGAAGGCCTCGCTCACCCTGTTGCAGGAATTCGAGGACTACTGCAAGCGGCAGGGGTTCTCCCGCCTGTACGACCATCGCCAACTCGGCTTCAAGATCATGTGTGACGGGTCGGAGGAGATGGGTGGCCAGCTGCTCGATCTCGACAAGGGTGAGTTCATCACCGGCCTGCTCCCCAATCTGTACACCGGTCCGGTCCGGGGCTCCCGCCCGGTGATCGGGGTGCACGTGAACCTGCCGGGCGCCTGGGAGGGCTACAGGGAGGTCGGGCGGCTGTACAACGACCAGATCCTGTTCACCCTCGGGAACCACTGGCTCGACAACTTCAGCGATCCGCACCTGCGCGAGGCCGCGCTGTACCGTCTGCAGCAATACCCGGACGGCGGCACGGTCCACATCATCAACCCCGACCTCCAGGGTCGATACCAGGTGACCGCCACCGACCAGGGCGGCGCTTCGGTACTCACCATCGCCACCCGCGACGGTGAGCCGCTCGCCTACCTGGTCCTGGCTGTGATCGAGGAGGAGGCGGCGGTCGAGGGGGAGGCCCCGCCGGTCAAGCCGGGCATCGCCATGCCGACCTCCCCGAAGCCCACCTCGAAGGAGGGCGGTTACACGATTCCGCCGCCGATGGTCCTGGAGGAAGGCGCCGAAGCGAAGCGAGCCGCGCCGGGCGCGGGGTCCCTCAACCGGCAGGCCGTCGGAATGGTGGCGGGGCACAAGACGATCATTCCGGACGCGGTGGAGGACCGGATCTTCACCCTGCAGGAACGCGGCGCATTGCTGCAGAAGGTGCATTTCGGCGCGTTCATGGAGGGGTACGATGTCTACGTGGGCCAGCGTGGCGACATGGGCACCGCGGTGGAGGATCCGGCGGCCATCTTCCAGGTCCGCCGGCGCAGCGTGACCTTCGTTTCGAACGTCATCGATGCCAAAATCGACAACGAAGCGGTGGAGCCCGGTGAGGAGATCCAGATCTCCAAGGACCTGACCATCGAGGTGGCGGGCCAGAAGTTCGAGTACCGCGATCTCCGGGGCGAAACGGCCGATGGGTGGCCCTACGTAGGGGAGATCCGGCGGCCAACGTCGTCCAACTACATCATGTGGGGCGACAACTACCAGATCGGGCGGTCGCGCGAGTGTCGGGTGGTGCTCCCGGACGAGCCGCGCAACGACAACATCCACTGGAAGGCGAAGGTCGGCGATGGGGATACCATCCGTGCCCGGACCGGTGAGATCCCCAAGTCGCGCTTCTACACCGACAGCATCATGGTGGCTTCGGAGCACGGGGAGATCGACCTGGGCGGGGACGATCCCAGGGTCCGGTGCACGGCCCGGCACTGCTACGTGTACATCCGTCGCGGCACGGAAGTGCTCCCGCTGTTCCCCACGAAGTCCGGAAAGGAGCCCCTGGAGATGCTCGTGGAGCCGGATGACGAGGTGCTGATCGGAAACTGCTTGTTCAAGGTGGGCTTCACGCCGGTCGAGGAGGCGGTTGCCACCGCGCCAGGCCCGGACATCGACCTCAGCGCGGATTCATTGGTGGAGTCGGTGTCCGCTCCCGATCTGGCCGAGCTGCAGCAGCCTCCGCCCACGCAGGAACCTCCGGCCGCCGCGGGACTCGGCGAGAAGAAGGGCCCGGCGCCCGAACCACTGCCAGTGGAAGCCACGGACGCGGACTCCATCCTCGGCACGCCGGTCGCCGCGGACGACCAGGCTTCCC